>JAUWQS010000522.1 GCA_030610915.1 Pseudomonadota bacterium
GAGCTCAGTCGAGCAGTACAAAAGCATGAAGGCTGAATTTCCAATTTCTAATTTCTAATTTCAATGTTCGGTGAACGCTTATCGTGGTTCGAGACCAACACTTTAAAAATGTAATCCCCTATTTATTGAGCTGATACGATAATAGACCGATCGGAAAGATACCCCGTTTTTCTTCAGGCAGCTACTTTTTCCATGGCCTCGGTTTGATAATGGGCCGATAGGGTATCTATTAAGACATGAATGTTGCCATTAAGGATATCCGCGAGATTATAAAGCGTAAGATCTATCCTGTGATCTGAAACCCTTCCCTGGGGAAAATTGTACGTTCTTATCCGTTCACTTCTATCCCCACTGCCTACCTGATTTTTCCTTGTTTCAGAAATCCCTGCATTTTGTTCCCTGGTCATACTATCCAGGAGCCTTGACCTGAGTACCTTCATGGCTTTTGTCCTGTTTTTATGCTGGGACTTTTCATCCTGACATGTCACTACCAAACCGGTGGGAATATGTGTAATCCTGACGGCAGAATCTGTGGTATTAACACTCTGCCCGCCATGTCCGCTGGAATGATACACGTCTATTCTCAGATCCCCCGGGTCGATTTTAACCTCGACATCTTCCGCCTCCAAAAGAACCGCCACCGTGACTGCCGAGGTGTGTATTCGCCCCTGCGTCTCTGTAATGGGCACCCTCTGCACCCGGTGTACGCCACTTTCATACTTTAACCTGCTGTAGGCCCCCTTCCCCTCAACAAGTGTTATTATTTCCTTAAATCCTCCCATGCCTCCTGAAGGACTGCTGCTCATAATATCAACTTTCCATCCGCATATTTCAGCGTACTTTGTGTACATGCGGAAGAGGTCCGCAACAAATAGACCGGCCTCATCGCCCCCCGTACCCGCTCGTATTTCAAGAATGACATTTCTGTCATCATTGGGATCTCTGGGAAGCAAAAGAATCTTCAGCCTGTTTTCCAAAGAGCCAATCTCTTCTCTAAGTTGAGGGATCTCTTCTTTTATGATCTCTTTTAGCTCCTCATCGTTCTCCAGGAGAAGCGCTTTATCCTCTTCTAATTGAAGACTGATCTTCTCATGCTCTTTTAATGTCTCGACAATATTCCGGAGGCCGGAATGTTCCCTGGCATATTTCTGGTACTCACCGAAGTTGCTGATCACATCAGGATCGCCCAACTTCTCCTCCAATTCTTTATACCTTTTTTCAATATTTTTAAGTTTCTTAAACATATCTCGAGTTTCGAGTTTCGAGTTTCGGGTTTAGCACGCAACTCGTAACCCGAAACCTGTAACCAGTAAGGTTACGCAGATTTTTCAGCCGTGCGGCCATACCTCTTGTTAAATCTCTCCACCCTGCCCGCGGTATCAATAATTTTCTGTTTGCCGGTCATAAAGGGATGACACATAGAACATATTTCCACCTTTATGTCCTTCTTGGTAGACTTTGTATTGATAACATTCCCACATATACAGGTTATTGTGGCCTCCTCGTACTTCGGATGA
>JAUWQS010000019.1 GCA_030610915.1 Pseudomonadota bacterium
ACTATTATTTTAAAAAAAACCTGTCAAGATTTTAATCGAATCTGGTATACTCATCAAGGCCGCAAATGAGGAGGGCGCACTCTTTATGCAAGAAGTTGACAGGATTATAACCGGCGGGAGAATACTGGTTCTAAATGAAAAAGAATCTCATATCAGAGATGGGATTGTTGCGATAGATGGAGAAAATATCGTTGCCATCGGTGAAAAGAAAGAGCTCGAAAACAGATATATCGGCAGAGAGATTATAGATGCGAGTGGTTGTCTAATCATGCCGGGGCTTATAAACTGTCACAACCATGCGGCAATGACCTGTTTCAGAGGAATAGCGGATGATCTCGAGCTTATGGACTGGCTGAACAATTACATATTTCCCGCCGAGGCGAAAAATGTAAATGAAGAGCTGGCCTACTGGGGAAGTATGCTTGCATGTGCGGAGATGATCAAGTCCGGGACGACCACCTTCTGTGATATGTATATTTTTGAGGACGAGACAGCGAAAGCTGCCAAAAAGGCAGGGATGAGGTGTCTTCTCGGAGAGGTACTCTTTGATTTCCCGTCTCCAAATTCTCAAACACCCGGGGAGGGGCTGGATTACACCAGGACGCTGGTCGAAAAATGGGCGGATGATCCGCTCGTGAATATCGTTGTCGAACCGCATTCACTATATACCTGCTCTATCGATCTTCTCAAAAATGCAAAGACCATTGCCGACAGGTATAATATACCATATGCCACCCACCTTCTGGAAAACAGGGGCGAGCGGGAACAACTGATCCGAAAATTCGGGAAAAGTCCTGTTGCCTTTTTAAAAGATATCGGTTGCCTCACTGAGCGATTTATAGCTTTCCACTGCGTCTCCATGGATGAGGAAGAGATAAAATTGTTCGCTGAGCATGAATGCAAGGTTATTCACAATCCTGAAAGTAACATGAAGCTTGCCTCAGGGGTCGCCCCCCTGCCTGATATGCTGAACGCCGGAGTTACCGTGGGGCTGGGGACAGACGGCTGCGCCAGCAACAATAATCTGGACATATTTGCCGAGATGGACATGGCGGCAAAGCTTCATAAAGTCCACAGACTTGACCCGATGGTTATGGATGCGGGGACCGTCGTAAGAATGGCAACCTGCGAAGGGGCAAAAGCGCTCGGCCTGGGGAATATCACCGGCAATCTTATACCGGGAATGAAGGCCGACATTATCATCATAGACCTGAACAAACCCCACCTTACCCCGATCTATAATGAATTTTCACACCTTGTATATACTGTTAACGGGGGAGATGTGGATACCGTCCTGATCAATGGAAAGGTCGTGATGAGAGGACGTAAGCTTTTAACGATAGATGAAAATGAAGTTATGGAAAGAGTGAAAGAAATAGCGGCGAGGATTAGAAAAAGCTTAACTGCTTAGCCGCAGATTCACACAGATGAACGCAGATAGGTTTAAATACAAAGAAATCACATGACTATACAGGTGGGTAGCCTGAACAACCTGATAAAATGATGGACAGAAAAAGAAATAACATCGAACTTGACATATTGATCACCGGCGGAACACTTCTTGCCATGTCGGAAGACATGGAAATTATTGAGGATCCGGCAGTAGGTATAAAGGATGGGAAAATTCTCTTTGTCGAAAAAAGAGAGGAACAAATATCGGAATATAGCGCAAAAGAGATACTGGATGCCTCGGGATCCATTGTCATGCCGGGTCTGATAAACACCCACACCCATTCGCCGATGATCTGTTTCAGAGGGCTTGCCGACGATCTCCCACTGATGGAATGGCTGAACGATTACATCTTCCCCGCGGAGCTCAAATATGTCAACGAAGACATGGTATATAACGGTTCACTTCTGGCGATAGCAGAAATGATACTCTCCGGCACAACAACTTTTTGCGATGCCTACTTCTATGAAAGCAGCGTTGCCCAGGCTGCGGTCGATTCAGGGATGCGCGCCGTGCCGACACAGGGATTTCTGGATATTCCGACCCCCGGCAATCCTGATCCTTCGGGACACACAGAGGTAGCCGGGCAATTCATTGAAAGATGGGCAGATGCATCCTCCATAATATCACCAGCTTTGCTCTGCCACACCCCCTTCACCTGTTCTGCTGAAACATTGCGTAACATCAAGAATATCGCAAGAAACTCAAAACTGCCTTTCATTATCCATCTGGCAGAGACAAAAGATGAGGTGAAAATAATCGGAGAAAGACACGGTCTCACACCGGTGAGCTACCTCCACAGCCTTGGCGTTCTTGATGACCTTACGATTGCAGTTCACTGTGTCTGTCTCAACAGGAAAGATATAGACATACTTGCTGATTATGATGTCAAGGTCTCTCACAATCCTGAAAGCAACATGAAACTGGCATCAGGCGTTGCACCCATACCGAAACTGCTTGAAAAGGGGGTTACAGTGGGACTCGGGACCGATGGATGCGCAAGCAATAATGACCTGGACATGTTTATGGAGATGGATACCACAGCAAAGATACACAAGGTTGCAACACTTGACCCAACAGTCATGGATGCAAAAACAGTCTTAAAAATGGCAACCACCGGCGGCGCAAAGGTCTTAGGTCTTGATGACAGGATCGGTTCAATTGAGGCGGGAAAGTGTGCCGATATAATCATACTCGACATGAAAAAACCTCATCTCACACCCCTGTATAATTGCTACTCTCAGATTGTTTATTCAGCGGAAGGGCATGACGTCTCAACCACAATTATTGATGGGAAAATCGTAATGAAAGAAAGACATCTTCTTTGTATGGACGTCTATGACATCATGGAAAGGGTAAGAAAGATAGCAGACGTCATTTCAAACAGTCGATTACGAAGGTTGAAGATTGAAGATGGTTAGTTTTTTGCTAAATGCCTTCAGCCTTCAGCCTAAGCAACCTATTTCAGGAAACAACCTGTTTATATCCTGCTCTTCTGCTTTGCAAATCCCCCTCTCTGTTATAAAACCTGTGATAAGTCTTGCCGGAGTTACATCAAATGCAAAGTTTGCAGCAGGACTGCCTGTCGGAGAAATTAGAACACTTTTCGTTGTGTCCTGATCAAGCCCCTGTACATACCTTACTTCGTCCGGGTCGCGCTCCTCTATCGGGATTTCCTCTAACCCGTTTCTCAGCTTCCAGTCGAATGTACTGGAGGGAAGGGCCACATAGAAGGGTATGCCGTTGTCCCTTGCCGCAAGCGCTTTAAGGTAAGTTCCGATTTTGTTGGCAACATCACCTGTGCAGGTAGTTCTGTCAGCGCCAACGATAACTATATCAACCATGCCATGCTGCATAAGGTGGCCGCCGGCATTATCTGTTACGATAGTGTGTTTGACACCATGTTTACCCAATTCCCATGCAGTCAACCTCGCACCCTGGTTAAGAGGTCTTGTCTCGTCCACCCATACGTGTATATCTATGCCATTTTCAAATGCCGCATAGATCGGCGCAGTTGCAGTGCCATATTCTATGCAGGCAAGCCATCCTGCATTGCAGTGAGTAAGTATGTTGACTGTTCCGCCTCTTTTTCTGCTGCTGATTTTATCAATCACGCAAAGCCCGTGTTCTCCTATTTTTTTGCAGTTCTCAACTTCCTCATCGGTAATCCTTGCAGCTTCCTTTCGCGCCGCATCAATTTTTAAAGAGTTGCTTACTTTTAACACCTCAGATAAAACCCTATCCACAGCCCAGGCAAGATTAACAGCAGTTGGCCTTGCCGATTTTAATCTGTTGCACTCTTTTATCAGGTAACCATCCTTAATTATTTTGTCAGGACAGGTTAAGACAGCAAGATATACCCCATATGCTCCGGTCACACCTATAAGAGGCGCGCCTCTCACATACATTTCTTTTATGGCATTTATAGTATCATCCACTGTCTTCAGATCCACAATTGCAAATTCATGAGGAAGGAGTCTCTGGTCTATTACCTTCACTACCTGCAAATCTTTGTCCAGCCATATAGTGCGAATGTCTTTACCATCTACCTTCATGATTTATATCCCTCCAGTATAAAATTTGAAAAATAGATTAAGTTGGTCACCTGTTTAAGCATGATAGAGGTATAGAACAGTGGCAACCCAGTGTCAACGGAAAGAGAAGACCAGGATTCTTGACAACATTTTGCATGAATGATAGATGGCTTATTAGTCCCCTAATCGTAAAGTTCTTGCAAAAATGGCAAAAGAGTTTAGTGAGCGAACACTTACCGTCGAAATTAGAAAATAGAAATTTGGCCTCATGCTTTTCTCCCGAATTTCTAATTTTCAATTTCAAGCCGTGAACGGTTACAGGCTTTGAGCTTATCAGCTCAATAAATCAGGGTAGGGGAGGCTGTTAACCTCCCAATGTGGGCGACTAAAGTCGCCCCTACCCCTATTTATTGAGCTATACTTGACACGATTGTAACTTGCGTTTCTGTCATTCCGAACGAATGTGAGGAATCTTAAGATTTCTCCTTTCAGTTGAAATGACAAATAAGCTCAATTTGTGGCAGTGCGTAGTATATTACCTTTGAGCTTTGAGCTTTTCCGGGTCAGGCTAAACAACTGGCAGACTTTTAGAGAAAGAGGGGGTAGGATCAATGGTAAGATTAGGAATTATCGGGGGATCAGGACTGGATGACCCGAAAATTCTTCAGGACGCAAAGGATATAGGCGTTGACACGCCTTACGGAAAGCCGTCTTCAGCGCTAACCGTTGGTAAGATCGGTGGGGTTGATGTTGTAGTTCTTGCAAGGCATGGGAAAAAGCACCAGTTTAGCCCAACGCAGGTCAATTACAGAGCAAATATACATGCTCTAATGGCCCGAGACGTAACGCATATCATTGCAACAACTGCCTGCGGCAGCCTAAAGGAGGAGATAGGCAGGGGGGACATTGTGATTGTCGACCAGTTCATTGATTTCACAAGGCACAGGAAGATAACATTCCATGAATCGTTTGAAAACGGGGCAGCGCATACGTCGATGGCAGAGCCATTTGATGCCGGTCTTAGAGCGGTTCTTTACGAAACATCGCGGGAGCTTGGCTTCAAAACCCACAGGAAAGGAACTGTGATAACGATCGAGGGGCCAAGGTTCTCGACAAGAGCAGAGTCGAAGATGTTCAGGAAATGGGGGGCTGACGTCATAAACATGTCGGTAGCTCCTGAAGCGATCCTTGCGGGTGAAGCTGGAATCCCATACGCTGCTGTTGCGATGTCAACCGATTACGACTGCTGGAAGGAAGATGAGGAAGCTGTTTCATGGGAGGAAATACTAAAGGTGTTCAACAAAAATGCGGACAACGTTAAAAGGCTTTTGATAAATGTTATTTCAAAAATAAGATGAGGTAATTATTATGAATCTGAGCGAGAAGATAAGGACTGTTCCTCACTGGCCGATCGAAGGTGTCAACTTCATGGATATAACAACGCTTCTGCAGGATGCTGATGCATTCAGGGAGGTATGTGATCAACTTTACAACCGTTACAAGGACATGCAAATTGACAAGGTTATCGGAATTGATGCAAGAGGATTCATTTTCGCCGCTGTCCTTGCCTATAAACTCAACACAGGATTTGTTCCTGTGAGAAAAAAGGGGAAGTTGCCCTATAAAACAATAAGCGTGAGGTACGCCCTTGAGTACGGAGAAGATGCTATAGAGATACATGAGGATGGTATAGATAAAGGAGAAAAGGTTCTCATAGTCGACGACCTGCTGGCAACCGGCGGCACGATTTCAGCAACAGTAAAACTGGTGGAAATGCTTGGAGGTAAAATTGTTGAGTGTGCATTTTTAGTTGAAGTCCCCGAGCTGAAAGGTAGAGAGAAGATAGAAGGCCATAGGGTATTTGTGCTGACATGAAGAATTATTTCTTCAATCACCCCATCCCGGCGCGGAAGACGATGAAATATATCAGAAGTATAACGCAAATCAAGTACATGACCCAGCCTACCTGTCTTCCCTTTCCGCTGAGAAGCTTTATGACCGGATAGCTGATAAACCCTAATGCCAGCCCGTCGGCAATGGAGTAAGAGAGGGGTATGCCAATTATCACTAAAAAAGCAGGAAGAGATTCGCTATAGTCGGGCCACTCGATCTTGGTCACATTTTGTATCATCATCGCCCCGACAACAACCAGCGCGGGAGCTGTAATCGTCGCATAGCTGCCGATCATCAAGACAATCGGGCTGAAAAAGAGAGACAGAAGGAACAGCGCCGCAATGGTGAGACCGGTGAGACCGGTTTTCCCGCCCTGCTCTATCCCGGCAACGCTCTCGATGAAGCTCGTCACCGTGCTTGTCCCGAGGCATGCTCCCGAAACGGTTCCGACAGCATCCGAAATGAGCACCCGGTTTGCGCGCGGGATCTTGTTATCTTTGACAAATCCGGCCTGCTCACCCACACCGACCAATGTTCCGATCGTATCGAAGACATCCATGAAAAGAAAGATAACAATGAATGGTATCATTGACCCCGAAATTGCGCCGATGAGATCCATTTTGAAAAGAGTTGGGGCCACAGGCGGCGGCATCGAAACAAATCCTGCAGGAAGGGTGAATTGCGTTGCCAGCTTTGACCCGGAGATCATATGTAATTGCGCAAGAGATTCAGGAGCGGCAATCATGACAACCTTTAGAATTACAGATAGCGCCGCGGTCCCCAGAATGCCCAGAAGGATAGAGCCCGGCACACGCCTGACATGAAGGACCGAGGTAAGAAACAGGCCCAAAAAGAACAGCATCATATCAATTGAGGCAAAATCAGGGTTCAATTTGACCAGTGTTCCCGGGCTTAGAACAGAGCCCTGGACAGTGCTTACGATCGACGCAGACGTTATGATTAAACCAGCGTTCTGAAGTCCGATGAAGGCGATAAAAACTCCGATACCCACTGCCATGGCGTTCTTCATGCTTGGGCTTATTCCATCCATTATCACTTCCTGGACCCCTGCGAGAGAAATGATAAGAAACAGGATACCGGAGATAAATATCACTCCCAGACCGACCTGCCAGGTATTTGAAAAACCGGCAGCCATAGCGGCCGGAAAGACCGAAAACACTAAAAAGAAGTTTTCACCCATTCCAGGGGCCAGACCTATCGGATACCTTGCATACAAGGCCATTATTGCTGTGGCAACAGCGGCAGCTATACATGTTGCCGTCATCACGGCGCCGAAATCCATTCCGGTTTCAAACCCGAACATCCTGCCCGAAAGAACCAGGGGTTGCACCACTATAATATAGGCCATGGTCAAAAAGGTGGTAAGCCCCGCAATAATCTCAGTACGAACAGTCGTCTTGTTTTTGGAAAGCTGGAAAAGTTTATCTAACATGTATCCTTCCACATCGTAACTGCTGTATTGAGATTGTTTAGTCTAAACAACCTGAGTAGTTGCATATTATTTTAAAAAAGACCTGTCAATATCTTAATCGAGACAGGCTAAGAAAAGTCCAGGGTTTTGAACCTTGAACCTGATTAGGGCCTGACACCGTTTTCTCCTTGACACTCAACCATCCCTTTTCTATACTCCCCGCAATTAGAGAGAGTTCCATGTATATCTACTTGTTATTGTTAATATTTACGCCTCTCTATGAAGGGTAGTCTTATGGGTTATGTCAGTATAATTACAGGGGTCATTGGGGGTTTAGGGTTATTCATTTACGGAATGTACCTTTTGAGTGACTCACTCAAGAAGTTATCGTTGAATTATCTCAAGGCGATACTTGAAAAAATGACTTCAAACCGGGTCAAAGGATTACTTGCCGGTATCTTTGTCACCTCCGCAATACAGAGCTCAAGCGCAACTTCCGTTCTTCTTATAGGTTTTTTGAACGCGGGACTGCTTTCATTAGCGGCGGCGCTGCCTGTCATCATTGGAGCCAATATAGGCACAACAATCACCGCTCAACTAATTGCATTCAAACTTACCAAATCAGCGCTGATCTTCATCTTTATCGGAGCGCTGGTCTCATTATTTGCAAAAAAAGACAGGAATAAAAATAAAGGATTGGCGCTGCTGGGATTTGGAATTCTATTTTTAGGTCTTTCAACGATGAGTTCCGCAGTCAAACCGCTGTCAGGAAATGACGCTGTAATTGGTCTTTTTGTCAATTTTGGGAAACAACCTGCCCTTGGAATCCTGACAGGGGTGATCGTAACGGTTCTTTTACAGAGCAGCAGCACAACCATAGGTATGGTGATCGCCCTCGCCACCGCGGGGCTGCTTGATCTGCCATCCTCTATCTACTTGATTCTCGGAGATAATATCGGCACATGCGTTACCGCGATTATTGCAAGTATCGGCGGCAGGCTTGCAAGCAAGAAACTCGCGACAGGCCATCTCCTCTTTAATGTCATAGGAACTCTTATAGCGCTGCCCTTTGTCCCTCTGTATCTGCATTATACCCCCATGATCTCAAGTGATATCGCAAGGCAGATCGCCAATACCCACACCATATTCAATATCATCAATGCAGCGATTTTTATGGCCTTTGTGCCGCTGTTTGCGAAGCTCCTGGAAAAGATTGTTCCAGGAGAAGATTATGAAAAAAAAGAGGTGAGATATCTCGACAAGAATCTGTTATCCGCACCCGACCTGGCAATACAGGCTGCCGTTAACGAGTTAGGGGTTATGATAAGTATCTGTATGGGGATGCTGGATAAGGCGGGACAATGTGTTGTTTCTTATAACCACAAGTTGAGAAATGAGATATCGGTTGATGAAGATTCCGTTGATGAAATGCAGAAGAGCATTACAGAGTATCTGATTGAAATTACAAAAACCGAATTGACTGAAAAGAATTCGAGATTGATCCCTGCAATACTCCACAGCGTGAATGATGTTGAAAGGGTGGCCGATTACTGCGAAGATATCGTAAAACTGGCCCGGCGCGTCTATGAAAACAACCTCACGTTTTCCAATCATGCCACGGACGAGTTAAACAGGCTGCTCGAAAAGACACATACATTGATGAGACATACAAAAAAGGCTGTTGAAAATGACGATCACAAGGCCGCAGGCATAACATTGAACATCGAGTCCGAGATAAAATCCCTGATAATGGAGTATAGACTGAAGCATATACAAAGGCTCAAAGAGAATGTCTGCTTTGTCGACTCCGGCTTGGTCTATTCGGATATGCTTTCCCATATAGAAAGATTAAACGCACACCTGTGCAACGTTACAAAGGGTGTGCTCCATATTGGGAAGAGGTAATGAACGTCGAACATTGAACGTCCAACATCGAATTTTGAATGGTGACTACTCACGTAGTCAGGATGAAAGTACCCGAAAAACACAATTGCTGTTCGACTGAGCTCGCCGAAGATCTTCAGTCTATTCACCTGAGTAATTACGTTGAATGTTCGGTATTGGGTGTTTGTTTTTTATTCGATGTTCAATGTTCGATGTTGGACGTTCATCTTTTAATATACGTTCGTCTATTTGACGAAGCCTTAAACCATCCGTTTAATCTCACCTATTTTTTTCTCCAGCCGCTTTCGGGAAACAGGAAACGGCGTCTTCAGTTCCTGGGCAAAAAGGGATACCTTATACTCCTCGATCATCCAGAAAAATTCATCGAGAGCCCTTCTCTTTTCGTCCGAGGCGCAGTCCGGCAGATTATTCAAGATATCCTCCAATCGATCCGAACAGATATTGACATCAATCGCCCTCGACCTGTCCCTGTCAAGATGAAAAATACCCCTCTCTGCCCGAATTGCAAGGGCATTCAGATACCTGACCATATGTCTTAATCTCTCAGTTTCATAAAGTTCCGGAAATCTTTCCGGCATCAGACGATCAAGGTCTTTTCTCAATCCCGCAAGAAATGCGAGGACTGTCCGGCTGGAACGGTTGGCGGTCTCCAGGGTGTGAAAGGTGGTTCTTGCAGCGTGATACGCCTTAAGCGCCGGCTCGACATCATCCAATACCTCCTGCCCCTTCAGAAATATCTTCGGACCCGCTGACTTGACAAGGTTTAAGAATTCCTCCTCTGTTCTGATATTCTTCTGAAAAAGATGGCGGGAAACTCTTTCATAGAGGGCATCTTCAAGATACCTTGCCCCGCCGAAATAGTTGGCCCACTTCTTCATGTCTCCCTGAAGGATCAGCAGCCTCTTCAGGGATTTCAACTCCTTTTTGAAGTGTATTTCACAAAGGGCCTTCACACCCTTTACGTGCGCATTCTCTGCATCCCTCTCGTCTTTGAATAGACGAAGATCGACGCACCCATCCTCCTGCTTCTCAAGTGCCGGATAGGCATAAACCTCAGGATCATTTGTGCCATTTAGGGCTATGCTTTCAGGAAGATCGCCGAAATCCCATCTGATTAGACCTCGCTTTTCCCATGCAGATCCGGCCCTGTCGAATCCAGGCAATTCAACCTCAGATAAGATATTCTTCTTGAGAAGACCAACATCCCGTCCCGAACACAGCTCGCGCCCATCCGGATCGACAACGGAGAAACGCATCTTCACATAATCAGGAAGGGTGTCGGGTGACCATGCACAGGCGGGTATATTCAGGTCGAACTTTTCGTATATAAACTTTCCCAGGGCTGAAATAATAGATCCGCCCCTTTTCATCTCGGACATGATGATATCGACAGTTTTCGGAAGGGGGACCAGTTTCTTTCTGAACTCTTTGGGGAGGCCCTTTATAAGCATGGTGATCTTTTCCCTGAGAAGACCGGGAACAAGCCACTCTGTTGATTCCGCGGGGATCGTGGCAAAGGTCGCAGGAATTTTGAGTGTGACCCCATCGTCAGGTTTTCCAGGATCAAACCGGTAGGAGCACCGGAATTTCCTGCTACTTATAGCAAGCTCATCCGGATAGAGAGAAACTTCATTCTCATCAGGGAAGTATTGCAAGACGTCCTCCTTCCTCATCTTGAGAAAGTCATCTCCCCCCCTGTCAAGTATGATCTTCCTCAGCGTCCTGACATCGTAAACCCCGTCAAGGCGTTTTTCATAGAATTGAGACAGGGCATCCTCGCCGACAAGAATATCGCGCCTCCTGATCTTGTCTTCCATCCCTGATATCTCTTCGATAAGTCCCCTGTTATGGGCCAGAAAAGACAGTGATTTATCCATATCACCTTCCACGAGAGCTCTGCGAATGAATATGCCGGATGCCTCATCGGGATTGACGCGGCCATAAGAAACGGGTCTTCTCTGCACGATGATAAGTCCATACAGGCTTACCTGCTCAAAGGCAACTACCTCGCCGCGATCTCTTGCCCAGTGAGGCCCGGAATATGTGTACCTGCACAGATATCCTCCCAACTCTTCAAGCCAGTCACTGTCAATGTTCGCTACAACCCTCGCAAAAAGCCTGGATGTCTCCACCATCTGCGCCGCGGCGATCCAGCTTCCACCACTTCCAAAAAGGCCGGATCCGGGAAAGATCATGACCTCCCTACCTCTCGCCGCAGTGTAGATATTCTTCTCCTTTTTTGTGGCTATGTTTGACAGATGCCCGCTGAGAATGGATCTGTGAATTCGGCTGTATCGGGATTGCGAATCATCAGAGATCACACTGCGCTGCTCAAACGCCCCATTTTTTGCCTCCTCTTTTAGAATCGCTGAGACCTCGTTATGGATGTCCTTCCATTCCCTCATTCTTCTGTAGGAGAGAAAATGCTCCTTGCAGAACTTCCTCATCCTGTTTTGTGTTTTCAAGGTATTCCATACGTCATGATATCTGTTCCAGATATTCAGGAGCACAATAAAGTCGGAATCAGGGTCCTTAAAACGGGCATGCATCTGGTCCGCCTGCGCCTCCTTTTCCGCCGGTCTTTCCCTTGGATCCTGAATGCTCAGGGCTGACGCTATAATGGCAACCTCCTCCACGCATCCTTCGCGCCCGGCCTCGATCAGCATCCGGGAAATCCTGGGATCGACAGGTATGCGCGCCATCATCCGCCCTTTTTTCGTCAAGACAAACCGGTTTTTCGCAGTCCTGCGATCTCCCCCGACTTTTTTCCTGCCGCCGCCTGCCCCCTGATCAACTGCAACCGATTCGATGGCTCCCAATTCCCTAAGGGTGTCGAACCCGTCCTTGACGTTTCTTGGATCAGGCCGGTCAATGAATGGAAAGGATGAAATATCATCGATGTTGAGGACAAGCATCCTCAGAATTACCTCTGCCAGGTTGGAACGCAGTATCTCAGGGGGTGTAAAGAGAGGACGATCTTCGTAATCATCTTCAGAATAGAGACGGATACAGATGCCGTCCCGCACCCTCCCACATCTGCCCTTTCTCTGATCGGCGCTGCTTCTCGATATGGCCCTGACAGGAAGGCTGGAAGTCCTGGATCGGGGGCTGTACCGGGATATACGCGCAAGACCGGTATCGATGACATATCTTATGCCGGTAATGGTGATGGATGTCTCCGCAACGTTGGTGGCCACCACGATCTTCCTGCCGTGCGCGGGAAGGAAAACACGCCGCTGCTCGGCCCATGAAAGCCTGGCAAACATTGGGAGGATGGTGTCTTCCGCATAATTTCCTGATTCAAGAAGCTCGCAGGTCTCCCGGATATCCCGCTCCGAGGGCATAAAGATAAGGATATCTCCCCGCTCCTTACCCTTCATGTCT
>JAUWQS010000413.1 GCA_030610915.1 Pseudomonadota bacterium
GGGTATCTGTGACCTTTCCAATTACTGTTTCCTTATTTCCGATCTGTGCCGAAGATATCTTTTTTATTGAACGTCGGTCTTCATATCTCCTCGGCAGAAAGTAGAGCATGTCCTCGACGGTCTTTAGACCCTTTCTTCCCAGAAGATCGGCAACCTTCGGTCCTACCCCTTTTATATATTGAACAGGTGTGGAAAGCTTTTCAGGATTGGCGCTGAATTTATTTTCGGCATCCACCGCAGGCAGTGTTTTACTCAGGTGAGATTGAGATAAACGGGGATAGAGATTTTTTAACTCTCTTACAAAAATGAGCGCTCTTTCAACTCTTCCTTTTTTTTTATCAAGGGTGAGGTCATCAAAGCCGGAAAAGGTTTTCTGAAGGCCGGACAATGTCTCCCTGTATGCCACACCTTCCGGGCTGTCATGTGCTGATGAGGAACTACCCCCAAAGGGATAATCAACGGACATCAATTTCTTGAGAAACACCGACATGGGCGACTCAAGGTCTTTGACGAGCGGCAGGTTCTTATATGAATTCCTTGAGGAAAAAATTAAGGGGGCTTCAATTTTCTCAAAAATTTCCCTGATATCTTCCATTCTCTACTCCGACATCGGTTATTTACAGCCGTCTAAAAAGAGAGTTTTTTGACAGGATTAACGGGATATTCGGGATTAAAACCTCAAAGTTCATCCTGTAAATCGTTATCAAAATCCCTTATTTTGCGTTTAGTTTTAACTTTCCGTTCACCAAAATCAATAATTAAACTTAAAAAACATAACACATTCGATTGTGAACTATATATGCACAACCGATGTTTTTTTATGATTTACTGGATAACTAAGATGAACTCGTAAAAAGTCGGATTTCGTTAATGTGTCATTTCGACCAACGGGAGAAATCTTATCTTTTCAATAGGTTGCAGAATAAAGATTTCTCGTTTCACTCGAAATGACAGGCCAGAGGGACTTTTTACGAATGCATCAACTAAAGTAATATCCCACCCAAGTTTGTTCACTTGAAACAAAATCTTGTTTATCTTGTTATCCTGTCCGATTTCTTTCAAAGGGCTAAAGTATTGGCAATAAATAGAATGATTTCAATAGACTGCTAACAGATAATTTCAGGCATGGCAAGGAAAGAATTGACTTTCGGCATCAATTCGTGATTGAGTGGTAAGTTAGTTGAGTGGTTGACTATTTAACCTGAAATTTGGTAACTATTCATCCACAGTTTCGAGTTTCGAGTTAGCGCACCTTCGGGCGGACTTTCAGGGCGAATACGAGATTCGCCCCTACATTGTGCCGATAAAATAATAACACCCTAAAAAACGGAAAAATATCAGTGATAATCCGCGTAGATCGGTGGCTGAATAGTTACGAACTTTGAATGGAGATGGCATGGAAAAAGGATTTTCTTATAAGGATGCGGGTGTAGATATCGATAAGGCCAATCTGTTTATCGAAAAAATAAGGCCTGTTGTGAAGACAACATCTCGAAGAGAAGTAATGGGCGGCATAGGCGGCTTCGGAGGATTGTTCCGTCTTGATACTGTGAAGTTTAAAGACCCGATACTGGTTTCCGCAACCGATGGAGTAGGCACAAAACTGAAGATTGCCAAAATGATGGACAGACATGATACCGTCGGGATCGATCTTGTCGCCATGTGTGTTAATGACATTATAGTCCAGGGAGCTGAGCCACTCTTCTTTTTAGACTATCTTGCAACAGGAAAAATCAGCGTGGAAAACAGCGTAAAGATTGTCGAGGGGATAACAAAGGGCTGCATTGAGGCAGGTTGCGCGCTTATCGGTGGTGAAACCGCCGAGATGCCGGGGTTTTATAATGATAATGAATATGATCTTGCGGGATTTTGCGTCGGCATTGTCAATGCTGACAGGCTTATCGATGGTTCAGAAATCGGTGTCGGGGACAGGATAATAGGCCTAACCGCAAGCGGCGTCCACAGCAATGGTTTTTCCCTTGTTAGAAAGGTCTTATTTGAAGAGGGAAAGCTCAATATAGACGATAAGATAGAAGGACTCGATCATGGGATAGGCACAGAACTGCTCCTGCCCACAAAAATCTATGTAAGACCTGTATTAAACTTAATAAAAAACTTTAATATAAAGGGGATAATTCACGTTACAGGCGGTGGATTTATTGATAATGTCCCCCGCATACTACCCGGTCCGTGCCGCGCCACCATAACCAGAGGGAGCTGGGATATCCCTCCCATCTTCGATATCATCCGGAAAATGGGCAATATAGATGAGATGGAAATGTTCAAGGTATTTAACATGGGCATAGGAATGATGATCGTTGTCTCCGAGAGAGATCTGGATGAGGTATTGGAAAGAATCGAAGGGTTTGGGCTGCGGGCTTACGCAATCGGTGTAATCGACAGGAGAAACAAGGAAGAAAAGGCCATATCATTTGTGTGAAAAA
>JAUWQS010000269.1 GCA_030610915.1 Pseudomonadota bacterium
GATAGAGCTGTGTCCCATCCCGAAAACAATATTTCGGTTTGACATCCTGGCCTTTTCAACTTCCTGCCTTGCCTTTTTCCTCAACTCATCTACAGGCATGGGATCCCGACTGATACGGGCATAGGCAGCGGATATAGTCTCTGGAGTCAGGATCCTTGTGCCCTTTAAGGTATTTGAATCAGCGCTCGACGACGTGCTCTCTTTTATGATTTCATAATCTATATTGTATCCTGCAAGAATGATGTTCAATGTGGAATATCTCCTCATTTATAGGTTGTTTAGGCTGAAGGCTATTAGTCCCTTAGTTGTAAAATTCTTGCAAAAATGGCAAAAGAATTCAGTTGTAGGTTGAGTTGAGGGGTACGAAACCCAACAAAAAGCTTTGAGCTTTTAGCCTGAGTAGTTACACACGGACAAACGAGTTTGTCCATGCCACCCGCCTGTTTATTGAGAAGCTGCCTTTTGACTTTGACGACAGCGTTCTTTTATTGTAATATAACATAACACTTGAAACTTGAAATTGGAAAGTAGAAATTTGGAAGAGATGAAACAATTCTATAATCTTTACAATCATGGATTCATAAAGGTCGCAGTCTGCATACCGGAGGTAAAGGTTGCCGATACAAAATTTAATGCCGCAAGAACGGTTGAGCTTGCAAAGAAAGCTGCTGAAAATAATGCCATTTTTGCCCTCTTTCCTGAGCTGGGAATTTCAGCCTATTCCAACGAAGATCTTTTTCACCAGGATGCTCTTTTGCAGAGCGTCCTGGCCTCTCTGGAATATATTATTGATGCTACCAAAGATCTGAATCTGATTATGGTTATCGGAGCGCCCCTCCAGGTCGACTCTCTCCTGTTTAATTGTGGGCTTGTGCTTTACAGGGGAAAGATTTTAGGGATTGCAGTCAAATCATATCTTCCAAACTACCGGGAATTTTACGAAGGCCGCCAGTTCAGCCCTGCCGAGGAGGCGCTTTCAGAGACGGTTGATCTATGCGGTCAGGAAGATATCCCCTTCGGAGCGAATATCATATTTGATGTAAAGAATATCAAATATCTTAAATTTTTTCTTGAAATATGTGAGGATGTATGGGTTCCAGTACCGCCATCCAGCTTTGCGGCGATGGCAGGGGCTGCTGTAATAGGAAATCTATCCGCCTCGAATATAACCCTGACAAAATCTGAATACCGCCACAGTCTTGCTTCAAACCAGTCGGCGCGCTGTGTATCGGCATATCTGTATGCGGCGGCCGGACCGGGTGAATCCACCACCGACCTTGCATGGGATGGACATGCCATGATTTATGAGAATGGCAACCTGCTGGCAGAGTCCATGCGATTTTCACAGGAACCTCAGATTGTTTATGCAGACCTCGATATGGACCGCCTCGCTCAGGACAGGATGCGGCTGACCAGTTTTGGCCAGAACGCCAGGACACACAGAACCAGACTTAAAAATTTTCGCAAGGTTTCCTTTTCTGTAAGTATCCCCGGTGATCGCATATTGCTGGCAAGAGAATATCCCAGGTTTCCGTATATCCCTGCGGACCCGGCCAAACGTGATGAGCGCTGTTACGAAGCATATAACATCCAGGTTCAGGGTCTGACCAAAAGGCTGAAGTCCTCCGGTATCCGGAATGTTGTGATCGGGATATCGGGAGGTCTTGATTCCACACATGCCCTGATCGTGGCGGCCAGATCGGTGGATCTCTTAAATCTGCCGCGATCCAGCATCATGGCCTATACGATGCCGGGTTTTGCGACAACGAACAAGACTTATACCAATGCCGTCAGGTTAATGAAGGCCCTCGGGGTGGAAGCCAATGAGATCGATATTAAAGATAGTTGTATGCAGATGTTCAGAGATATCGGTCATCCATTCGCGAATGGGAAAAAACTTTACGATATTACATTCGAGAATGTGCAGGCGGGTGAGCGCACCTCCCATCTCTTTCGCATCGCCAATCTGAGAGAGGCCATGGTGATCGGAACGGGAGACCTCAGTGAGTTGGCCCTTGGCTGGTGTACCTATGGCGTCGGCGACCACATGTCCCATTACAATGTCAATGTCAGCGTTCCGAAGACCCTGATCCAGTATCTGATCCGCTGGGTAGCCCTGTCAGGCCAGTTTGATCGGGAGGCATCAAAGATACTTATCGATATACTCGAAACGGAAATCAGCCCGGAATTGATTCCCGGCAAAAATGGAGATCAGCCCGCGCAGAAGACCGAATCGGTAATAGGCCCCTACGAACTTCAGGACTTTAATAATTTCTATATCACCCGGTTTGGCTACCTACCAACCAAAATCGCATTTATGGAGTATTGTGCATGGAGAGATAAGAAAAGTGGACTCTGGCCGGACATGCCTGAATACAGAAAAAAAGAGTACACGATCGGAGAGATCAAACACTGGCTTCAGGTCTATCTCTTCAGGTTCTTTAAGATCAGCCAGTTTAAACGCTCCTGCATACCCAATGGACCCAAGGTAGGATCCGGCGGCTCTCTCTCTCCAAGGGGTGATTACAGGGCTCCGAGTGACAGCGAAGCCACAGTCTGGCTTGAAAACGCAGAAAAGATACCTGAGACGGGAGATTGAAAAGATGAAAAGAGAATCCTACAGTGATTTTGATGCCACAGAACTCTACTGTCCTAAATGCAAAAGGTCGGTCCCCGTTAGAAAGAGACTCCTTCTAATTCTTCCTAATGGGGATAAATATGATTACGCCTGTGCCTACTGCGGGACATCGGTTGGCAATAAGATTGTTACCGAGAAAGATAATATGAGGTTGTTTGTCTGACGATAACGGGTTACGGGTTTAGCTCGTTCCCAAGCTTCAGCTTTGGGAACGAGATTGTGTTGGAAGCTCCGGCTTCCCGAACAAGACTTGAAGCTGGAGCTTCAAGCTCAAAGGCGTTCCCAAACTGGAGTTTGGGAACGAGAAAAGGAGATCAGTTATGTCTAAGTTATTGTGGAAACCATCGGAAGAGAGGATAAAAAGTACAAATATGCACAGGTTCATGGGTTTTATTAATGATAAGTATCACCAGAATTTTACCGAATATGACCCTCTTTACCGGTGGTCCGTTGAAAATATACCGGATTTCTGGGCATCTATGTGGGAGTTTGCCGGGATTAAGGCATCAAAACCTTACGATGAAGTCATAGACGACGTTACCAAAATGCCCGGCTCCAAGTGGTTTTCAGGAGCCCGGCTCAATTTTGCAGAAAACCTCCTCCGATACAGGGATGATCAGGTAGCCTTAATATTCAAAGGGGAGGCCAGGGATGTCAGAAAAATGACCTATGCCGGTCTCTATGGTGAAGTGGCTGGCGTTGCAAAGTCTTTAAGGGAGGCAGGCGTTCAGGCGGGTGATAGAGTTGTCGGTTTTATGCCCAATATGCCGGAGACGATCATCGCCATGTTAGCCGCCACAAGCTTAGGCGCAACCTGGTCTTCCTGCTCCCCTGATTTTGGAATCAAGGGGGTGCTCGATCGGTTTGGACAGATAAAGCCTAAGGTCTTATTCTCGGCTGAC
>JAUWQS010000443.1 GCA_030610915.1 Pseudomonadota bacterium
AGCTCAGCCGAGCAGTACAAAAGCATGAAGGCTGAATTTCCAATTTCTAATTTCTAATTTCAATGTTCGGTGAACGCTTATCGTGGTTCGAGACCAACACTTTAAAAATGTAATCCCCCTATTTATTGAGCTGATACGTAATGATTACCACCAAAATCCCCTCTAACTCCCCTTTAAAAAAGGGGAGAACCTATAATTTCCCCCTTTTTTAAAGGGTGACTAAGGGGGATTTTAAACAGCTAAAGTGCTACGAACAACTAAATTCTTTTGCCGTTTTTGCAAGAACTTTACAACTAAGGGACTAAGCTGCGTTCATCTGTGTGAATCTGTGGCTGAGTAGTTATTTTGAAGATACGTTATTTTTTTGTATTTGCGAGGAATTCAAACCACCCCCTGGGCCATCATGGCTTCTGCAACCTTGGTGAAACCGGCTATATTTGCTCCGTTAACATAATTGCCGGGCGTTCCATACTCCTTCGCTGCTTCAACACAGGCATTATGTATGCTGCCCATGATCCTTTTCAGATAATCATCAACTTCCTGCCGTGTCCATCTGAGACGCATGCTGTTCTGGGTCATCTCGAGACCGGAAACGGAAACGCCGCCGGCGTTTGCCGCCTTGCCTGGAGCATACAGAATATTGCTGTCAATAAAGATTTTGATACCCTCGGGAGTTGTCGGCATATTGGCGCCCTCGCTTACCACCTTAACTCCATTATTGATGAGGTTCCGGGCATCCTTTGCATTGATCTCGTTCTGAGTGGCAGATGGGAAAGCGCAGTCAGCCTTATAGTTCCACAGTGGATTGCAATTACTGTTTGGCTCAACGGGTGTGTAGATCGCCTCAGGATATTTATCCGCATATTCCTTGATACGGCCACGCCTGACATTCTTCAGATCCATGACAAAATCAAGCTTCTCACGATCTATGCCTTTTTCATCATATATGCAGCCGGAAGAATCAGACAGGGTTGTCGCCTTTCCACCCAGCTCAAGAATCTTTTCGCACGTATACTGCGCCACATTCCCTGAACCGGAAACCAGGCAGGTCTTTCCCGCCATTGTCTCATTGCTGGCGGCCAGCATCTCCGCGGCAAAATAAACGGCTCCATAACCGGTAGCCTCAGGACGAATCAAGCTTCCGCCCCAGGTAAGGCCCTTGCCGGTTAAAACACCGGTAAACTCGTTTCTGAGTTTCTTGTACATTCCAAAGAGGTATCCGATCTCTCTTGCGCCCACCCCGATATCTCCGGCGGGAACATCCGTATCAGGACCGATATGCCTGAATAGCTCGCTCATGAAACTCTGGCAGAACCGCATAACCTCGCCGTCGGATTTGTCTTTCGGATCAAAGTTGGAGCCTCCCTTGCCGCCTCCCATTGGAAGCGTTGTGAGCGCATTCTTATAAACCTGCTCAAAACCCAAAAACTTGAGTATGCTCAGATTGACCGACGGGTGAAAACGAAAGCCCCCCTTGTAGGGGCCGATGGCGCTGTTCATCTGGATACGATAGCCTCTGTTGACCTGAATTTCGCCCCTATCATCCACCCAGGGAACACGAAACATAACAACCCTCTCCGGTTCAACCATGCGCTCCAGAATTTTTGCCTTCCGATACTCCGGGTGTTTTACCAAAACCGGTTTTACTGATTCTGCAACCTCCACAACCGCTTGGATAAATTCCGATTCCCCCGAATTGTTCTCCTTACACATACAGATAAATTCTTCCATTTCCTTCCTCTTTCCCCTTTTCCTGAAATATTTTGGTAACCCCAAATCATAAAAAATAACCGACGAAAACGTGCCTTTATGAAGGCCCCTTTAGACAGATTTTGTTAACACAACTGTCTTGTATTGTCAATCCACATTTGTATCCGTTCACCGCAGAGAACGCAGAGACGGCAAAACAATTAGCTTATGATTAACTGGCGGGCGGGTGGCATGGACAAACTTGTTTGTCCGTGCGTAGCTACTTAACTGTGGGTTATTACGTGTTGCTTTCAGCTTATTCCCGGATTAGCCGGTTAAATGGTGAATGTCTTTGAACTACTCGACGACTCAACAATTTAACGATCTTAGCTCTTGGCGTACAAGGCTAATTTCTCTGCGCTCTCTGCGGTGAACGGATACCCAAATTTAAACCTGCCAGTCAATAGTAAAGGCCTGACCCCATTTCCTCTGGCAATATTAAGCGGATGACCTCACCACGTTTTCCCAGGACCCCAAGAG
>JAUWQS010000494.1 GCA_030610915.1 Pseudomonadota bacterium
TAGGTAGGCTGAAGGCTGTTAGTCTATTAATTGTAAGGTTCTTGCAGAAATGGCTTCGCCCTTCGCGACAAGCTCAGGGTACGCTGGTCCCTGAGCTTGTCGAAGGGCGAAAACACGAAATAACTGCGTGGAGACAGGAAACAAGAGAAAAATACCGGTGGTGATCCGCGTAGATCGGTGGCTAAATAATTACAAAAGTGCCTACTCAGTCTACAACAGCTTCAGCCTGACTACGCGAGTAGTTACAATTACTTGAGGACATTAATCACTAATGAGGTAATAAGGTAATTTCCATTGAAAAAGATAAAAACCACTTTTTTCTGCCGGAGTTGCGGTCATCAATCGCCAAAATGGCTGGGAAAATGCCCCGCCTGCGGTGAGTGGAATCAGTTTGTTGAAGAGGAGATAAGGGTTTCGGATACAGGTATTGTCCCTGAGCTTCAGTTTAATAGTTCCCCAATACCGATTGATTCCATCGAGGCGGATGAGACGGAGAGACTCAAGATTGGGATTGATGAAGTGGACAGGGTTCTTGGTGGCGGCATCGTGGCCGGTTCGGCTATACTTGTTGGCGGCGACCCCGGAATCGGGAAATCGACCCTTCTTCTTCAGGTCATGCATAATCTGGCCGAAAAAGATCTCAAGGTTCTCTATATAACCGGAGAGGAATCGGCGAAACAGATCGGGCTCAGAGGAAAACGGATAGGCGCCTCATCGAAAAATCTTATGGTACTCGTTGAGATAGCTCTCGAAAACATCCTGAGACAGATAAAAGAGATAAAACCACACGTCGTGGTAGTAGATTCTATTCAGACAGTATATTCATCCACCCTCTCTTCCGCGCCAGGCAGCGTGTCGCAGGTGAGAGAGGCGTCAGGACAACTTATACTCCTGTCAAAAAAAACGGGCATACCGGTCTTTCTGATAGGCCATGTTACCAAAGAGGGAGCCATTGCGGGTCCCAAGATTTTGGAACATATGGTGGACACTGTCCTTTATTTTGAGGGAGATTCGGGACACTCCTATCGAATTATAAGGGGTATAAAAAACAGATATGGACCGACCAATGAGATCGGTGTCTTTGAAATGAGAGATAATGGCTTGTGTGAGGTGTCAAATCCTTCGGAGTTTTTTTTAGCGGAAAGACCTGAAGGCGCTGCCGGTTCCGTCGTAGTGCCGAGTATTGAAGGGACAAGACCGATACTGGTGGAGATTCAGTCACTGGTAAGTCCTACGAACCTGAGTATGCCGAGGCGTACCGCCATCGGTGTTGATCATAACAGGGTGTCTCTGCTCGTTGCCGTTCTGGATAAGATATGCGGTTTCCATCTTGGCAATCATGATATTTTTATCAATGTTGCCGGCGGGGTCAAGGTGGATGAACCCGCCGTCGATCTGGGGATAGTGTCTTCCATCGCCTCCAGTTTTCTTGACCGTCCGGTAGATCCGGGCACCGTTGTATTTGGCGAGATTGGCCTGACAGGGGAGGTGAGGGGAATAAGTCAGCAAGAAGTCAGGATTAAAGAGGCCTCAAGGATGGGTTTCAACCGCTGTATCCTTCCCAGAACCCTCTCACGCAATCTGTCTTCGGAAACAAATATGGATATTATAAAGATAGGCAATATCAAAGGATTGCTGGAGCGCCTTTTTTAGAACGTGGAACCCGGAACCGCGGAGATATATTTAACCTGGTCGGGGCGGCAGGATTTGAACCTGCGACCCCCTGAACCCCATTCAGGTACGCTTCCAGACTGCGCCACGCCCCGACACATATAGATTTGGTTATTAGTAAGCGTTTACGAAAC
>JAUWQS010000381.1 GCA_030610915.1 Pseudomonadota bacterium
CCTGAACAGCCGGGACAAAAGATATTACAATAATCTGGGGCTGGCTTATGCCCGGAAAGGCTGTTTTGCTTTGGCCTTCACTAAGTTTAAGATGGGAGGAAATGATGCACAGGCTTGCTTGAATATAGGCCGGTGTTATTATAAGAATGGTTTATATAAAAGGGCGCGCCGGAACTTTGAGAAAGCCTTTGCCTTGAATCCCTCCCTGAGAAACGCAAGGATCGGGATGAAGGCGGCCGAAGCCCTTGCCGGGATTTCTCAGCCTTTCACTTCCACTATTGCTACTCCAGCTCCGCCCAGTATCGCTGCCCCAGCTCCGCTGTCTGAGCCGGCAATTGAAATTTCAAACGGAAATGGCGTTAAGCGTATGGCAAAAAGGACCGGAAATTATTTAAGAAAAAAGGGGTTCCCGAAAGTGCGGCTGACCAATGCGGATCACTTTAATCACGCAAAAACCATGATCTATTATTGCAGTGGTTATCTTCACAAGGCCTATCGTGTGGCTCAACAGATACCAGGCTACCAGAATATGAAGAAAATCGAAAAATTCAATCGACCGGATACCAAAATAAGGGTACTGATTGGCAAGGATATGGTTGTTTTCAATACGGTATTGACCTAAATGTGATGCCTTCGTAAAAAGTCTGTCATTCCCGCGTAGGCGGGAATCCATAGAAGGCTAAGAAGTTGAAAAAACTGGATTCCCGTTTTCACGGGAATGACAAAATTGCGCATATTTGGACTTCCAAGTAACTTACGCGAAATTGCACTCAAAAAGTGACTCCGTCGGGCGAGACGCCCGACCTACTACGGGGGGAGGGGCAGAAGAACATTGCATCCCGCACCGCACAGGGTAGGCGTCTTCGCACCTAGGGGATAGTAGGACAGGCGTCCCGCCTGTCTATAAAAATGAATGCAACCTGGCATTAAAATCAAGTTACTTTCCATTATAATGCCGACGTGTCGGCATAGCGGAGCTTTTTACGAGTTCATCATATAAGCGTTTTAGGAAGAAAATGGAGCGCTTTCAAATGGCCACTATGGATACAGTTTCAGATTACCGGTGACATGGAGACCTAAAGGTCTCCGCTACATGGGATTCATGTATACTCTACAAGGAAAGTTTTACCATAGAAGGCATGAAAGTCGGAGTTAAAGGGTAGTTTTTTTGTGTGCTTTGTGGTGAAGAAATATGACAGAAAAGCTCAAGTTCTGGCCGATTACAGTATACGGGCATTGTTATAGTTTCGTCGTAATAGCTCAATAAACCGAGGCTTTTCACCCCTACCCCTCGAGGGAGAGGGAGCTTTTTACGAGACTGTCAAAAATGCATAAGCCACAAATTTTCCATCATGACTCAGGCTGATATCCACCATTACAGGAGCGTCTTTTACGTAAACTACAGGAGGTTCCAGACCATACTGCCCCTTCAAACGGCGAATCTCGATCTCGTCCAAATTTCGATTTAGATGGAGCGACAGGCGCTTTTTCGCAGCTTCACGCACGAAAAACGACTCAAAACGTGGCAAGACTCTCAAGTCTTCTTCAACATGCCTGACTTCCCAGATAACAGAGTCCAGGGTTTTCGATTCCCCGTTGCATCCGATGCAATGTATGTGATTGCGTGTTTTAAATATTCTGATTGTTACGGGATCACACGGCGTTTCCACAGCACCTGAAATGATGAAATCCTTTTTCAGTTCCATCATACCGTTTCCAACAAAGTCCACTTCATATGCGCGGGGAGCTGAGGAAACAGCGGCATGGGATTTTCTGACAACCTTATACGCAGTTTCTTTTCCCGCCCACAGGGCCCACAGCATAGTATCCTGACTGGCCGCAGCCCGCAGCCTTTCCTTCTCCATTTGAGTCAGAATCCGGCTGATGAAGCGAGCTTCCCTGCTTTTCCCCATTATGCCGGGGTCCGTCAAGTCCACTATGTCGTTGCCGACATGTCGCAAAGTAGTCCTCCTCCATCCGGGCAAGACATCTTATGATCTGCCCGGCATAATCACGCTGAGCCCTCAGTCCCCTGTATTCCGTACAGGGTCTGAACGCCTCCACGCTCACGGCAAAACGCTCGCCGAACCATGGGATATTCCCATATGTATCCTGGTGTTCGCCGCGATGATAGACGCACATCACACGGCAGTTCTCATGCTTCTTAACAAATCGACCTACACCATAGGAGAAACTCTCGGTATTTATCCTGCCGGAACGTGAGCGAGTGCCTTCAGGAAAAATCATCAGGAACTGTTTCTTGCTCAGCAGATAATCACATTTTGCAAGGACGGATTTCATTTCTTCCCGGTCACCGCCACGATTGACCGGAATACACTTGGAAAGATAACAAAATATCGTCGTCAAAATGCTGCGTTGAAAGTTTGTGCGTTCAGGGAGGTTCCATGGAAACAACCGATACTGAAAGATGTAACGGGACATAGGCAGCATCGCAATAGTCAGGATAGCGGAATCAATCATCGTCAGGTGATTGGGGCAGATGAGCCACGGGCCCTTATGTTCCTTGAAGAGACTCCGGCATTCACTTCTCAGTTTCAGCAGGTCTTTCACCTGATACCCCATTAACCTGAAGACGGCAACTGAAAGCGGGCCGAGAATAAAAATTGCCAATCGACCCAGCAGATACTGGACATATAGAGATGTTTTTGTGACAATATTCATTAGTTAGTGCCTGAA
>JAUWQS010000123.1 GCA_030610915.1 Pseudomonadota bacterium
ATAATTAAGAGGTTATGTGATATAGGCATGTGCTATCATTTCGACTATGGATGAAAGAACAAATCGCAGGGATCTGTTTTGTCAGGCAAGAATTGGGGGAAGACTATGTCGATTTAACTATCTGTGAAAATCGGTGTTTAAGAAACTCCCTCCCCCTCGAGGGGGAGGGTTGGAGTGGGGGTAAAAAGCCCCGGTTTATTGAGCTATTACGTCGTCCCTTTAAGTAAAGTTCCTCTTTACCTGTGAGTAGTTGCATTTTCAGTATCTTTAAGGGGGAAAAGGAGGGAGATAGGTGGGGGTAGGTTATCTGTTATAGAGTCTGTGCCTGTCATCTTATGATGGTAACATTTAGATATTTTCTGCCCCAGGCTATAGCATCATCACGAGCTTTGAAAAATACGTCGATGTGATCACCTTTGATGGCTCTTCCGGTATCATGCACCTCTCCCCAGCCATAACCTGGAACGTACATCCTGGTTCCGTAGGGATATATACTGATATCTGCCGCGATGATTCCCTTTTTCGCTTTGGTTCCATCGGAGGTAATTCCAACTTTTTTTCGTTTACCCTTATTTGGTCCATACGCATAAACAGGTGGGGCAAGGCAGCAACCATATTTCCTCTCCCAGCCGCATGACTCTTTGCCGGCGTCATATGCGGTCACGAGCATCCTCCTGATCTCTTTTTTTTGCCCCTTTCCGAAGGGGATTAAACAACATCCACAAAGGAAAAAGACAACTATGACGAGAATGACATGGATAGGAAGGATCTTTGCCCTGAATCTGTTCATTTGGTAATCGTTTACCGCAGAGAGTGCAGAGAAACTATTCTTGTAAGCCAAGAGCTAAAATCGTTTCGCTCTATATGGAAGGCTAAAGCCTTCCGCTACATATACTGTGCGATTTTGACCGGCTCAAAAAGCGTAAGCTATGGCCGTGTAGAGTATATCAACCGTGAACCTGGAACCTATTGATGACCTCTTCCGTAATCCTATTTAGTGCCTGAACGAAAACCTCGTTCAGGCACGGTTTTGAGTTTTGAGTTAAAAAAAGAAAGCAATCTCAGCGAGTTTGAATTTTCCAGACAAAATTGAAAAACCATATTTCAGGGTTTTCGTTCAGGCACCATGTAATTATTTTGTCATCTCTGCGGTCTCCGCGCTCTCCAAGATGAACAGTTATCCTTATTCTTTGGTTTTCTCTTTCAGTTTTTCAAGTTCTTCCTTGTATTCTGCCGCCTGGGACTTTATTTTCTCCAATTCTTCTTTAGCTTTTTCTGTTTCTGTCACCTTTTGTTCCAATTCTTTTTCTCTTTTTTCTTGTAACTTGTCTTTTAATTCATCTATACCGATGTAAACTGCAAGGCCTCCTCCCAGTAAAAGCGCTATCGGGATTCCACCTGCGAGTATACGGAGAAAATCTCCCCACCAAAAAATCAGACCGATAAGTCCTAAAATTATTGCCCCGATACCACCTGCTAAAACTGCCATGGTTACAACCTCCCTTTGTTGAAAAAGATAAAGATTAGCCCTGCTGTTTTTCCCAATACGTCCACAACTAAATCACGTATAACATAAAAAAATATGTACAGGCAAGACGAAAAGCAAGGAACGTTGAAATTAAAAATTAGAAATTTGGCCTTCATGCTTTTGTACCGTCAATGTTTGGTCGAGTGGAAAAATGGTCGAGTGGTTAACTACTCGACTACTCACTAATTCCTTTCGTAAACTCGTTTTATCCCTGCCTGTACCGGCACCTGTCTGCGTGCGGGCAACGCACAGACAGACGCAGACAGTCCCCCCCCCATTCCCAATTTCAAGTTTCAAGCCGTGAACGGCTATAATTTTTAAAAGCAGTGAAAACGGAATAAAAACTTGACTATCAAGAAAAAAATAATCATAATGTGTGAAAAGTGGCATAGAGGTGGCTTCGATGAATCTCCCTAAGGTTTCAAATACGTTAGATATATATGTATCGCAGATAAACCGTTTTCCCATCCTGACTGCGGAAGAGGAGTTTAAATTAGCTGTCAGGTATATGAAGGAGAATGATCTGAAAGCGGCAGAGAAGCTTGTTGTTTCGAACCTGAGATTCGTTGTTAAGATTGCTCATGAATACAGAAGTTATAGGATTAAACTCCTCGATCTGATTCAGGAGGGCAACATTGGTCTTATGCATGCGGTGAAGAAGTTTGATCCGTATAGGGGTTACAGGCTGATATCCTACGCTGTCTGGTGGATTAGGGCATATATTCAAAATTTTGTTATCAAATCTTGGAGCCTTGTAAAAATTGGCACCACCCAAGCTCAGAGAAAGCTGTTTTTTAAGCTTAATCAGACGAAAAGAAAACTCCAGAAACTATCCCGGAAAGAACCTGAGTTCAAGGAAGTTGCGGAGTTATTAAATGTAAAGGAATCTGAGATCGAGGAGATGGATAGTCGTTTGAACAATCGTGATCTCTCTCTGGATGCATCCATAAGCGATGAAGGTGAATCGACCTATATTGATTATCTTGTATACGATGGAGAAGACCAGGAAAAGGCTTTAATCAAAAAGGAAGAAACGGCCATTGTAAGGAAGAACATAGAGCAGGAATTGTCCAAACTCAGTGATAGAGAAAAATATATAGCAAGGAATCGAATAATGGCGGACACACCTGAGACCTTGCAGAAAATAGGAGATAACTTCGGTATAACAAGAGAACGAGTCAGGCAGATTGAAAAGGGGGTCCTGAAAAAACTGCAGGTTTCTATTGCCTATTCGGGAAGTGAAGCGCCGTTATTGGTGGCTTAAAATCGTATCAGCTCAATAAATAGGGGCAAACCCAGGGATGTAGGGTGGCATTTTATATGCCGCCATCTACGGTGGGGTATAAAACCCCACCCTACAATAATACGTGAGAGTGGTTGTGGATCAACCAACATTTTAAAAATGTAATCCTCTGTTTATTGAGATGAGAACTACTCACGTAGTCAGGCTGAAGCTGTTTAGGCTGAAGGTACCCGAAAAACACGATTGCGGCGCTTTGGCAGAGAAACAGCAGTTTTTTGCATCAAACATGGCTTCAAAGTGTGCGGTATTCCCGCTTTTCCTAACAGTCTTCAGCCTTCAGTCTATCCACCTGAGTAGTTATACTGTAATCGGCCATAATTTGAGATTTTTCTGTCGTATTTTTTCACCATAAAGTACACGAAAAAAACTACCCCTTTAACTCCGACCTTCATGTCCTTTAATAAATCCGTGTAGCGGAGACCTTCAGGTCTCCATTTTCTTTTAATGGAAGGCTAAAGCCTTCCGCTACATATACTGTGCAATTTTGACAGTCTCGTAAAAAGTCAAAATATGCACAATTTTGTCATTCCCGTGAAAACGGGAATCCAGTTTTTTCAAGTGGTTAGCCCTCTCTGGATTCCCGCCTACGCGGGAATGACAGACTTTTTACGACTGCATCAATCTTGACCGGCTCAAAAAGCGTAATCTGTGGCCGTGTTGAGTATACTTGAGATGATACTTAAAATCCTTCATCGGATGAGACGAGGTTTTCAAAAGCGGTATATTTTTCCAGGAAGGCCAGTTTCGCCGTGCCGGTGGGACCATTTCTCTGCTTTCCTATGATTATTTCGGCTATTCCTCTTTCAGGGTTGTCTTCTGATCGGTTATATACTTCGTCCCTGTAAATAAAAGCAATTACATCTGCATCCTGTTCAATGGCTCCTGACTCTCTGAGGTCTGCCATCTGTGGCCGCCTATTGGTTCTATCCTCTACTTTCCTATTAAGTTGCGAGAGAGCAACTACAGGAACATTCAGTTCTTTTGCAAGGGTCTTGAGAGAACGGCTGATCTCCGATATTTCCTGTTCCCTTGAATCTTTGAATCTGGAGCCTTTCATCAATTGAAGGTAATCAAGTATAATTAAACCAAGTCCGTTCTCAGCCTTCAACCTTCTTGCTTTTGCCTTCACTTCGAGAGCGGTAATGGACGGGGTATCATCTATAAATATCGGTGCCTCGGAAAGTCTGCCGGCGGCAGTTGTTAACTTAGGCCAGTCAGTCTCCCCCAGAAACCCTTTTCTGAGACGTTGAGAGTCCACCTTGGCTTCGGAGGAAAGCATGCGCATGGCAAGCTGTTCCTTGGCCATTTCCAGTGAAAACAAGGCAACTGGAATCCTCTCTTCTATTGCGGCATGTTGGGCAATATTGAGGGCAAGGGCTGTCTTCCCCATGCTCGGACGACCCGCAATTATGATCAAATCAGATTTTTGAAATCCGGAAGTGATATCATCAATCTTAATAAAACCGGTGGCTACGCCGGTCACAAGCTCTTTTTTCTCATAGAGTTTTTCTATGGTCCTGAAACTATCCTTTATTATCTCTTTGATAGAAGAGAAAGCAGGCCTTATTTTGTTTTCAGATATCTCAAATATGGCGTGTTCGGCTTCATCCAGGATATTTTCTACATCCGTTCCGGTAGTATCATAACTCCTGCTTATTATTTTTGTGGCTGTTCCAATCAGTCCACGCAGAATTGTTTTTTCCTTAACTATCTTTGCGTAGTGAGCTGCATTTGCGGCAGATGGGACATTATCAACGAGAGAAGCCAGATATGATGCCCCCCCAATGCTGTCAAGTTGATTCTTGTCCTTCAGGATAGCGCTGAGGGTAATCAGATCACATGGTTCGTTTCTTTCGGAGAGTTCGAGTATGGCGGAGGAAATTTTTCGATGTGATTCGCTGTAGAAATCACCTGGTTTCAGTATCTCAAGAACATTGTTGAGAGCCTCGTTTTCCAGCAGGATGGCTCCGAGGACCGAGCGTTCCGCTTCAATATTCTGGGGAGGGATTTTATGTAAAGAGGGATCGATATCTTTCATGGTAACTACTCAGGTTGTTTAAGCTGAAGGCTTTTAGGCTAAAGGTAAAAAGTGTTTATAATTAATATTCCTACAGCCCTAACCCGGACAAGTAAGTTCGGGTAAGGGCGACTTTAGTCGCCCACATCGGGAGGTTAAAACCTCCCCTACCCTGATTTATTGAGAAGTTACCTATATTCTTTTGCCATTTTTACACGAATTTCACGACTAAGGGACTCACAGCCTTCAGCCTATACTTCCTCCTCTTCACCGGTAACCATGACCTTGACCTCAGCGGTAACTCCAGGATGCAGTTTTATTTTTACAGGAAACTCTCCCAGACTCTTGATAGGCTCTTCCAGAATTATCTTTTTCCTGTCAATTTCTATCCCCTGTTCATGGAGTGACTTTTCTATATCTTTGGCAGTCACGGAACCAAACAACTTATGATGTTCTCCAATGCGCCTCGAGATAGAGCAGGTTACATCTGAAAATTTTTCAAGCAGAGATTCCGCCCTCTTTTTTTCTTTCTCACGCCGCTGCAGGATAAGTCTCTTTTCATGCTCCAGGGCCTTTATATTCCTGTTACTCGCCTCTACAGCCAGTCCTTTTGGAAAGAGAAAATTTCTTGCATAACCATCCGCAACCTTTAACGCGTCTCCTATTTCTCCAAGCGATTCGACACTTTCTTTCAAAATAACCTTCATGTAAAAACCTCCTCAAGTGTTCCGGGTTCTGAACCGTAAACCCCGAAACAGTGAACCTTCATGCGGTAGAATTATCAATCTTTTTATTGAATTTCCTGAAATCAATCCAGACATCGAACAGACCAAGGCCTATGACAAGCAGGAGCAA
>JAUWQS010000418.1 GCA_030610915.1 Pseudomonadota bacterium
TACAAGGCTAATTTCTCTGCGCTCTCTGCGGTGAACGGATACCCAAATTTAAACCTGCCAGTCAATAGTAAAGGCCTGACCCCATTTCCTCTGGCAATATTAAGCGGATGACCTCACCACGTTTTCCCAGGACCCCAAGAGATTTCCCCTGAAACGTAATATTGACGCCCCCGGCATTTCCAATATCAATTGTGAATTTTTCCGAGGCCTCTCTGTAAATATTTTCGCCCGGCCCTAATAAAATTTCATAAGGCGGATCGTCGTCCACAGCCATCTTTAACCACGTCGGGTCAGATGCCTCAATGGTCAATTTATAGGTTGTTTCAGTGTCAGCGATCTTCTGATCGAGATATGTTCTGTCTTCAGTTTCTACCACCCGCCCAGTTGCCGGCCCGCCGGAGGTGGGTTCTGTTGTATTTTTCTCTATTTCTGTTTTGCTTTCCATGTTACCGGCGGCATCCTTTTTGATCTTTTCTTCAGGTCCGCTGTTGTAATTGGGGTGTAATAAGAAAAAGAGCAGGATTGCCACAAAAAGAACAGCCAGTAACCATCCAAGAAATTTACTGGACTCAGGTCTGTAACGTTTTCTTGTAGTTTTCTTTCCCCAGGCGGCTTTTTGCTCTTCAAGGTATTTCTCGTAGCGGGAAAGAATTATTTCACTTTCAACACCCAGCGCCTGCGCATAGCTCTTTATAAAGATTCTTGAATAAACCGGTTCAGGAAGTAATCGAAAGTTTTCACTTTCGATAGCTTCAAGAAATGCAACTCTGATCTTGGTTGCCTTGGCTATATCTACGAGAGCAATCCCCTTGGATTCTCTGGTTCCTCTTAAATCAGGAACAATCTCTTCCAATTCTTCAGATGGTGTGTCATTCTCATTTTTCATGGGATCCTGAACTCTTTATATTTGAGATTATATAGTGTAATTCGAGCAGTTAGCATTAATTTTATGGTTACGCAACAAAAAGTTGATGTTCCGATAAGCGTAAGCTCTCACCACAGAGCTCGCTGAGGACGCAGAGAAATTAGCCTTGTAAGCCAAGAGCTAAAGTCGTTTTGCTTGCTGATTTGATGACCTCTTCTGTGATCCTATTGTAATTATTCAGCCACCGATCTACGTGGATCATCGTCGATCTTTTTCCTTTTATTGCAGCTATACTGTAATCGGCCAAAATTTGAGATTTTTCTGTCGTAATTTGTAATCGTGTAGAGTATACATGAACCTCGTGTAGCGGAGACCTTTAGGTCTCCATTCTTTTAATGGAAGGCTAAAGCCTTCCGCTACATATTTTAGTGCCTGAACGAAAACTACGAAATATGGTTTTTCAATTTTGTTTAGAGATTCCCAACTTGCTGAGATTTTGTTTTTTTAACTCAAAAACTCGAAACTGTGCCTGAACGGGGTTTTTGTTCAGGCACAGTTTAGTAATCGTTCACGGTTGATAGCTTTTAATCGTTGAACCGTGAACCTCCGGCTTGTCCGGGTTAGGGATGTTATAGCCCATGAACAATTATACGGAATTTGCCATGTCTATTGCAAAGGAGGCTGGAGCTTTTCTTAAAGAGAAGATAGGAGAGAAGCATATAATAAGTTATAAAGGTGAAATTGACCTTGTTACAGAGATCGACAAGATGTCTGAAGAGATGCTGGTATCCGGAATCACCGGTAAGTTCTCTCATCATGATATTCTGTCGGAGGAATCTGTAAAAATAGACAGGGGAGCCGAATTCAGATGGGTTATAGACCCGCTCGACGGCACCACCAATTATGCGCATGGGTACCCTGTCTTCTGTGTCTCTGTCGCCCTTGAAAGGAGAGGTGAGATAATTGTCGGTGTTATTTATGACCCGATGATGGAAGAGATGTTTGTGACGGAAGAAGGGAAGGGCGCCTTTTTGAACGGTAATAAGATCCTGGTGTCAAGCACGCAGGAGATAACAAAAAGTCTTCTCGCTACCGGTTTTCCCTACGATATACGTGAAAATCCAGACAATAACCTCAATCATTTTAAAGATATGGCTTTGAAGGCCCAGGCTGTTCGCCGTGCAGGCTCAGCGGCGCTTGACCTTGCATATATAGCGGCAGGCCGCTTTGACGGATTCTGGGAACTGAGACTAAAACCGTGGGATACTGCCGCCGGATGGCTTATGGTAAAGGAAGCGGGCGGGCTGGTCACTGATATTTTCGGGAAAGATTACTGCCTTAAGTCTTCTCATATACTGGCCTCAAACGGGAAGATACATGGTGAAATGACGGATACCCTCAAGAAAGGGGCCAGTGAATGTTCTTCTTCATAGGCGGCATTCAGCCGAAGACCAAACGCATAAGTAATACTCCAAGGGTATGCCCTTTCTGCGGGCATTATGGGGCATGCCGGGAAAGAGTGGATTATTATCTAAGTCTTTTTTTTATCCCGATTTT
>JAUWQS010000293.1 GCA_030610915.1 Pseudomonadota bacterium
GATCCATTCTAAGCAACTCCTTTCCCTCCTATCTCAACGGTTTATAATAAACCATCTTAACAGGAAATGAACTGCTCAGGGTGGTCAATTTTGGGTTAGCACAAACCCCTTTTGCTGGTCAATTTTAGGTTAGCACAACCAAGCTTTGCCTTCCCGACAGGTTTCGTCAGATGGGCTGTGCACCCTGCATCGAGACTCTTCAGCTCGGCTTCTTTTTGCGCATGGGCAGTGAGAGCAATAATTGGAGTTGCCTCTTTTCCTTTCTCCATCTCCCACTTCCTGATTGCCCTTGTGGCTTCATATCCATCCATTACCGGCATCCGCACATCCATGAGTACGAGATCGTATCCTTTCGATATGAACTTCTCAACGGCAATCTTGCCATTTTCAGCGGTGTCTATCCGGTATGGCGTCTTCTTCAGATAGGCCTCGACCAGCAGGCGGTTGTCTTCGGAGTCCTCGACAAGCAGGATACTTAAGGGCCGGAGATCCCTAAAAGCAGGCATAGCTTCAGGCGGCGGTTTCACTGTGGAGATCTTCGTTTTATTCATGATTGTAGTGATGGCATCGCGCAATTCCGCCTTCTTCACCGGTTTAACGAGGTAGCCGTCAATTCCCACCTTGCTGCATCTATCTGTATCTCCCGTCCTGTGGTCGGATGTCAACATCATGATGATTATGCCTGTAAGGGCCGGATCCTCTTTGACATGCTCAGCGACCGTGAACCCGTCCATAACAGGCATACGACAGTCAAGCAGCACGAGCTTATACGGCTTGTCATTTTTCAGGGCATTTCCGAGTTCACATAGCCCACGCCTGCCGTCTTCTGCCTCCGTAACCTCAGCCCCCCATCCGGAAAGAGCCTCGCTCAATATTAGCCGGTTTGTGGCATTGTCATCAACTACAAGGACATTCAATCCCTTTAAATCCACTGCAGGTGGCTGAATCTCTCCTTCAGGTCCGGTCTGAAGATCGAAGCTGGCCGTAAAGAAAAAGGCGCTTCCCTGACCGGCCTTGCTTTCAACCCAGATGCGTCCTCCCATCATCTCGACAAGTTGTCTCGATATGGTGAGACCGAGGCCGGTGCCGCCATACTTGCGGGTGGTTGATGAATCGACCTGTGTGAAACTGTGAAATATTGTATCCAGGTTTTCTTCGGGAATGCCGATCCCAGTGTCTCTGACGGAAAAGAGAAGAGAGTATCTCTCTCTCCCGCTTTCACATTTGACCTCCATTGCCACTTCGCCTTTTTCGGTGAACTTGATTGCATTCCCGATCAGATTGGTGAGAATCTGACGCAGGCGATCAGGATCGCCTATTAGGGCAGTTGGCACATCAGGCATGACATGGCAGGTAAATTCAAGACCCTTTTTATGAGCATCGAGTGCCATAACATCGCATGTTCTTTCAATGAGATTGCCGAGATCGAAATCAATATTTTCCAGATCAAGCCGGCCGCTCTCCACCTTGGAAATATCAAGGATATTATTTATGATGTGGAGGAGGCCATCCCCAGCCGATCTGAATACATCGACGTACTTCTGCTGCTCAGGAGTCAAAGGGGTCTCCAACAGCAGTTCGGCCATCCCTATGATGGCATTCATCGGTGTCCGGATCTCATGGCTCATGCTGGCCAGAAAATCGCTCTTGGCGGCATTGGCGGCTTCAGCCTGCATTGCCATCTGGTTGGCGCGTTCTATCGCCTGTTCAAGCTGGATATTGATGGCCCCCATCTCTTGTCTGGCGGCTTCGGCAAAGTCTTTGGCCTCCAGCAAGTCTGCCTCCGCCCGCCTCTGTTCCGTTATATCCCTCATTGACGACTGGAATCCCTCAATCAAATCTCCCCTTTTTATGAGATTTACATAACCCTCGACTATCCTCTTTTCACCATCCTTTCTGATTACCTCGAAAGAAAAGGTACGAATCGGCTCTCCCGTGCGAAAAAGTTCATTGCATCTGTGAAAGACATAATCCGCAGTCTCTGGTTCCATAAACTGCCGGAAGCTTCCCCCTATGACTTCTTCGGCGGGATATCCCGTCATCTCTTCAAATGTCGCGTTGCAAGAGATGAAGTTACCTTCGATATCCAACGTATAAACACCATCGATGGAGTTTTCAAAAAGGTTTATGTACCTCTCCTCCGCCTTCTTACGTTTGGTGATATCCCTTAACACTATTATAACTCCTGCTATATCGCCAAACCTGTCTTTGACCGGCGTTGAAATTAGTTTAACGCACGCGGCAGGCCTTAAATAATTGATCTCTTCATCAACTGCCTGCCCCGGATCACACTTGATTCTATCCACAAGTTCCGTGATTTGCTCTGGATCCTCCAATTTATGCGCATAAGGAGAAAAAGATTCGTCCAATCCTTTGTTGAGAAGGGCGGGTGCTCTGAGCCCGGTTATTCTTTCCGCAGAAGGATTGACAGTGGTTATCCTGCCGTTTCTGTTTATAACGATAATACCTTCACCCATATTGGTTATGATTTCTTGGGATGTAATTTCCCTAGACTTCATTACGGCGTAGCCTTGAATCGATATAAAAACGAAAACGGCGAGGTATCCAAAGGGATATATCTCCACCCCAAAACAGGGCAGATAATTTACTGCGCCGATATAGCCTATCACAATCCCGATGAAAAGCAGTTTTACCTGATCTCTTTCGACTCCGGGAGCCAATTTTCTTATACCGGCATAGTAGTGATGGAAAGATATGAGCATGATCACAAAAAAGAAGAAGAGAAAAGGATATGCAAGAGAACCGTACTGTACGTAATTCCCCCAGAAGTATTTTTTTACGCCAATAGCCAGCCAGTCTGTTTTGAGCGCCGCGATGTAGAAGACAAATGCGATGATGTAATTCGCAAGGACAAACTTCCTCTTTTTATCAAACAACTTTAACGCCGATACTGTAAACATATAAACGCCCGGCGAGATAAAGGCTACCCCAAGAAACGTGTAATACTTGTAAAAAGATATGGCTAACTCCGGTTTCTCAATCATATAAATGACTGAGTTTCCGGAAAGCCACACAGCGGCGCTTAAGGTGGCAAGAAGAAAGGAAATGTTTATCAACGATCCTCTATTTTGAAGAAATACATATATCCCTAACAAAAGCGAAAGCACCGCTGTCACCATCGGTGGAATTGAGTACGGATTGAAATAATAGTTTGAAATATCGAACACCTGACTTATCTCCATATTTATTCCTTTCATTAAGTGTAACTACTCAGCCACAGATTCACGCAGATGAACGCAGATATACTCTACACTGTCACAGATTACGCTTTTTGAGTCAGTCAAAATTGCACAGTATGTGTAGCGGAAGGCTTCAGCCTCCCATTAAAAGAAAAAATATCAGTGATAATCTGCGTAGATC
>JAUWQS010000301.1 GCA_030610915.1 Pseudomonadota bacterium
TTATATCAAATTCGTTCATTCCTTCCTCGGAATCTCCCGGCGAAAATGGCTCGAATATCTTGCCTTTTCCATAAGCTTAATATTTCTCTTTTTTACGCAGACAGGTCTTTTCATAACCGGATTCAATGAGTATTCTTTCGGTACAATCGCTAAGGCCGGTCCCGTTTACCATATCTTTTCATTCATAGCCATATCCACCGTTATATACTGTATCCTGACACTATTTTTTAATATGAAAAAAGCCGGCAATAATCAGCAGAAAAACAGGATAAAGTACACACTTTTTGGCATGGGCCTCAGTAGTATCCTTATCTCACTGAATTATCTCCCTGTCAGCGGCTTTAATGTCTATCCGGTGGGTAACTTTAGCTTTATTCCGGCGATTGTTCTCGCCTTTGGGGTTCTTAAATACGACCTTCTCGATATAGGCGCCGTGATAAGAAAAGGAACTATCTACTTTTCATTAACAGGCATTCTGACGATTCTCTATATACTTGTAATATACATCTTTAACTCTCTGTTCATGCATTCTAAATATGGCAGCCCTGTCATACTTTCTCTTGTTTTCGCCCTGATGATAGCGCTCTTATTCAACCCGATAAAGACGAAGGTTCAGGACTTTATTGATAATTTCTTTTTCAGGGGTAAATACGATTATCGAAAGACTCTCAAAGAGATAAGCGGAAAGATGACCTCACTGTTAAGATTTGATGAAATTACAGGCCTTTTGACAGGTTCTATTTCAGAGGCGCTGCAGGTGAGCAATGTAGGTTTTCTGATCTACGATAGCAAAAAAGAATGTTTCCAGTCATACTCGCGCCGGAGCGAACCACTTGATGACACAGGGAAAAATCACCCAATGGCAGCATTTCTTGAGAAAAACAGGAAACCTTTGAGTAAAACAGTTATTGACAAAAGTCCCGTTTCTGAAAAAGAGAGGAGATCGATCATTAATGCCCTCGATTCAATCGAAGCCTCACTTGTTATTCCGATGATTTTCAGGAAGAAGCTGACTGGAATGATAACATTGGGTGAAAAAAAATCGGGGGAACTATTTGTCCGTGAAGATATGGAACTGCTGTCCACCATTGCAGATCAAAGCGCCATAGCTATAGAGAATGCAAGGAATTATGAAAAAATCGAGAAAATGAATATCGACCTGGAAAGGAAGGTCGAAGAAAGAACTGCAGATCTTAAACGGGTACTGGAGGAAAAGGATAAAACACAAAAACAGCTCATTCAATCCGAGAGCCTTGCGGCTATTGGACAGCTCGTTGCCGGCACTGCGCATGAACTGAATAATCCTCTGTCGAGTACATCGAGTCTGATCCAGACAAGTATCGAGTCCATGAGCGAGTGGGCGGAAAAAGGAGAGACCGAGAATGAGATAATAGATGATCTTGAATTCAGTCTGAAGGAGTTAAAGAGGGCAAGAGATATTGTAAAAAGCCTGCTCGGTCTTTCCCGTCAGACACAGACATACGTTGAGCCGGTAAATATCAATGTGGTAATGGATGATGCCCTGAGAGTTTTATATAACCAGTACAAATATCTCGATGTAAAGATCGAAAAAGACTACGACGAAGACCTGCCGGAGATTGAAGGAAACTTTGCAAACCTGGGACAGGTTTTTATAAATATTATAAAAAACGCCATACAAGTATTGCCTGAAGGAAAGGGTAATATCTCGCTAATTACACGTTACAAGAAAGATACGAATGATGTAACAGCAGAATGTCATGACACAGGAGATGGTATTCCTCCTGAAATACTCAAGGATATCTTCAAGCCATTTTTTACGACCAAAGAAATCGGTGAAGGCACAGGTCTGGGTCTTTATATATCTCATGAAATCATAAAGAGGCACGGGGGAGATATTTATGTCAGAAGCGTTGTGGGTGAGGGTTCCACCTTCACGATAGCGCTTCCCTGTGAGAGGAGAAAAATGTGACAGGCTTATTGATAGTAGATGACGAAGAAGGGGTCAGGAGATCTCTCAAGAAAGTCCTCGGTAAAGATGGTTACCGGATTCTCCTGGCGGAGAATGGCGTCGAGGCCATCGATATCGTCCGGGATAACGATCAGGATATAGAGACCGTGATATCAGATTTTAAGATGCCTGGTATCGATGGTCTGGAGACACTGATTGAAATAGGTGGCATTAATCCCGAAATCACCAGAATTATGCTCACCGGATACGCAACTATGGAGAGCGCCATTGAATCGGTCAATGCCGGCATAGACGGATTTTTGACGAAACCATTTGAAAATATTGAATTGAGGGCGAAGGTCAGGGAATATAATATCAAGAAGAGACTAAAGCAGTTTGTTTCAGAACAGATACTTGCTGAATTACAAAGGAAGGGAAGAAGCATAATTCCAAGAAAGCAAAAGGTCAGCATACTCTTCAGTGACATCCGTGGTTTTTCAGAAATGTCCGAGGCGACGAGCCCGCAAGAACTTTGCGACATATTGAATTCATACTATTTTTCACCTCTCGACAATATCATCTTTGAATATAATGGAACCCTGGACAAACACATAGGCGATAGTATTATGGGTGTATTCGGAGCGCCGATATCTTATGGCGATGATGCAGCGAGGGCGGTGATGAGCGCTATTAAGATGAGAGAAAAGATGGCTGAAATCAACAAAAATCTTTCACCGACCGGCAGAAAGATTTCTATTGGAATCGGGATAAGCACCGGCGAAGTAATGGCTGGAATATTTGGTTCTCACAGGAAAAAAGAGTATACTGTCTTCGGCTCTCCCGTCAACCTGGCATCGAGACTCGAACACCTTGCTGAAGAAGATCAAATACTGATATGTGATGAAACCTATCAAGAGATTAGGGATGTTGTCGAGGTAGAAAAGATGAATCCTTTCAATATAAAAGGCATGGAAAGAGAAATAAATGTTTTCAACGTAGTAGGGGAATTGTAACCCAAAAATAGACATTGACCTTTCCAACACTGTCCCGCCTGTCCACAATGGTAAATTGGTATCAGCTCAATAAATAGGGGCAACCCCCAATATGTAAGAGTGATTGTGAATCTTAGCCATTCACGGCTTGAAACTTGAAATTAGAAATTAGAAATTTGGGAGAGATGAAACGAATTTACGAGTTGACAGACTTCGGCGTGAGCTCAGCCGAGCAGTACAAAAGCATGAAGGCTGAATTTCCAATTTCTAATTTCTAATTTCTAATTTCAATGTTCGGTGAACGCTTATCGTGGTTCGAGACCAACACTTTAAAAATGTAATCCCCCTATTTATTGAGCTGATACG
>JAUWQS010000447.1 GCA_030610915.1 Pseudomonadota bacterium
CTCACGCCGAAGTCTGTCAACTCGTAAATTCGTTTCATCTCTCCCAAATTTCTAATTTCCAATTTCAAGCCGTGAATGGCTAAGATTCACAATCACTTTTACATACCGGAGTTTGCCCCTATTTATTGAGCTATTACATAACAGCCTTCAGTCTATCTACCTGAGTAGTTACATATTAAATTTTAAAATGAAAAACGTAAAATGAAAAAACACGCTGCATTTCTCATTGTTCGATGTTCATTACCTCTTCCCAATGTGGAGCACACCTTTTGTAACATTGCACAGGTGTGCGTTTAATCTTTCTATATGGGAAAGTATATCTGAATAGACCAAGCCGGAGTCGACAAAGCAGACATTCTCTTTGAGCCTTTGTATATGGTCCAGTCTATACTCCATTATCAGGGATTTTATCTCGGACTCGATGTTCAATGTTATGCCTGCGGCCTTGTGGTCGTCATTTTCAACAGCCTTTTTTGTATGTCTCATCAATGTATATGTCTTTTCGAGCAGCCTGTTCAACTCGTCCGTGGCATGATTGGAAAACGTGAGGTCATTTTCATAGACGCGCCGGGCCAGTTTTACGATATCTTCGCAGTAATCGGCCACCCTTTCAACATCATTCACGCTGTGGAGTATTGCAGGGATCAGTCTCGAATTCTTTTCAGTCAATCCGGTTTTTGTAATTTCAATCAGATACTCTGTAATACTCTTCTGCATTTCATCAACGGAATCTTCATCAACCGATATCTCATTTCTCAACTTGTGGTTATAAGAAACAACACATTGTCCTGCCTTATCCAGCATCTCCATACAGATACTTATCATAACCCCCAGCTCGTTAACGGCAGCCTGTATTGCCAGGTCGGGCGCTGACAGCAGATTCCTGTCGAGATATCTCACCTCTTTTTTCTCATAATCTTCTCCTGGAACAATCTTTTCCAGGAGCTTCGCAAACAGCGGCACAAAGGCTATAAAAATCGCCGCATTGATGATATTGAATATGGTGTGGGTATTGGCGATCTGTCTTGCGATATCCGTTGAGATCATGGGGGTATAATGCAGATACAGAGGGACCAGGGGCAACACTATCAGAGTTCCTGTAACATTAAACAAGAGATGGCCGGTGGCAAGTCTTTTGCTTGCAAGCCTGCTGCCGATACTTGCAATAATTGCGGTAATGCATGTGCCGATATTATCTCCGAGAATCAAGTAGATGGAGGATGGAAGATCAAGCAGCCCCGCGGTGGCGAGGGCAATCACCATACCTATGGTTGTGCTGCTGCTCTGTAAAATAACCGTTACGATCACCCCCGTCAGGATTCCAAGGGCAGGTTGTTTCCCGAAAATGACAAAGAGCTCAAGTATGGCGTCATTTCCTGCCAGCGGTTTGACTGCGGAACTCATCGTTGAAAGACCTAAGAATAGAATTCCAAATCCCAGCAGCGCCAATCCTTTATTTTTATTCCTGTCTTTTTTTGCAAATAGTGAGACCATCGCTCCGATAAAGATGAAGATCAGCGCTGATTTGGTAAGTTTGAATGCAATCAGTTGAGCGGTGATTGTTGTGCCTATATTGGCTCCAATGATGACAGGCAGCGCGGCCGCTAATGAAAGCAGCCCAGCGTTCAAAAAACCTATGAGAAGAACTGAAGTTGCGCTTGAACTCTGTATTGCGGAGGTAACAAAGATCCCGGCAAGTAATCCTTTGATCCTGTTTGAAGTCATTTTTTCGAGCAGCACCTTGAGATAACTCAACGATAACTTCTTGAGTGAATCACTCAAAAGGTACATTCCGTAAATGAATAACCCCAAACCCCCAATGACCCCTGTAATTATACCGATATAACCCATAGAACTACCCTTCACAGAGAAGCGTAAATATTAATAATAACAAGTAGATATGCATAAAGTTTTTTCTGATTGTGGAGAGTATAGAAAAGGGATGGTTGAGTGTCAAGGAGAAAACGGTGCCAGGCCATAACTCGGTTCGAGGTTCCGGGGGTCACGGTTCAGCGGTTAGGAAACAATCAACGTATCAGCGTATCAGCTCAATAAATAGGGGGATTACATTTTTAAAGTGTTGGTCTCGAACCACGATAAGCGTTCACCGAACATTGAAATTAGAAATTAGAAATTGGAAATTCAGCCTTCATGCTTTTGTACTGCTCGGCTGAGCTCACGC
>JAUWQS010000111.1 GCA_030610915.1 Pseudomonadota bacterium
GAACTGGTCAGGGCAACTGAGAGTCTGGGCTTTCAGTCTCCTATGCCAATTCAACAAAAAGCAATGCCTGTACTTCTTTCAGGTGAAAAGGATTTTGTAGGACTTGCCCAGACGGGAACCGGAAAAACGGGAGCCTTTGGTCTGCCGCTTCTTCAACTGATTGATACAAATAAATTCAATACTCAGGGGATCGTGATATGCCCGACCCGTGAATTATGTCTTCAAATTACAGATGATCTAAAACAATTTGCCAGATATATGAACAAAATTAAAATTGTCGCGATATATGGCGGAGCCAGCATTTCAACCCAGATTAAACAGCTTAAGAGCAAGCCTCAAATTATTGTAGCTACTCCAGGCAGGCTTATTGATATGATAAACCGCAAGGCTGCCGATCTGTCAAAGGTTTCATATACGATTTTAGATGAAGCTGATGAAATGCTTAATATGGGATTTAAAGAAGATATTGATAATATCTTAAAAAAAATGCCGGACCATAGAAAAATCTGGCTTTTTTCTGCAACCATGCCCCAGGGAGTTGCTGCTATCGCCCGCGATTATCTGACTGATCCGGTGGAAGTGTTGTTGAGCAGCAAACTCCAGGGCCCGAAAAATATCAAGCATATATGTCATACAATTCAACAAAAAAACAAATATCTGGGATTAAAGCGGATTATAGATTTTTCACCTGATATTCTGGGTTTAATTTTTTGTAGAACCAGAAAAGATACTCAGGCTTTAGCTGAATTATTGATACAGGATGGTTATCAGGCTGAAGCGCTTCACGGTGATTTATCCCAGCCTCAAAGAGATTCTGTGATGCGGAAGTTTCGCCGGGGTTCTGTCAGACTTCTTGTGGCAACCGATGTTGCGGCAAGAGGTCTGGATGTGGATGATATTACCCATGTAATTCATTATAATCTGCCGGATGGAGCAGAAATTTATACCCATAGAAGCGGAAGAACAGGGCGTGTGGGAAAATCCGGCATTTCAATTGCACTTGTCAATTCAAGAGAAATCCACAGTATTCGTATGCTGGAAAAAAGGCTTAATATATGTTTTGAATTTAATAAAGTACCTGACGGCAAAGCTATTTGTGAAAAACAATTGTCAGGTCTTGTCGAAAAAATTGTTCATACAGATGTAAATCAAGCTGAATTAGAATCCTATCTTCCTGCTGTTTGCAGTGCATTGGAAAATTTTGACAAAGAAGAATTAATAAAACGTTTTGTTGCGGCTGAATTTAACCGGTTTTTACAAAATTATCATAATGCAGATGATATTAATGTGAATACTAAAACCAGAGCTAAAGCCATGCCTGAATTCAAAAACAGGCATGAGGTCGGAGCAAAAACCAGACCTGTAAAAAGAAAAAAACGCCTTGGGTCAGGAAAAAACCAGAGATTTTTTATTAATGTGGGCAGGCTGGATAAAATTAATGAAGGTGCTATTGTGCGCTTAATTTGTGATAAATCCGGAATTGGCTCAGGCATGGTAGGCGAAATCAGTCTTAATAGAGAATTTTCATTTTTTGAAGTTGAAAAACAGGCAGCCAGAAAAGTGCATAATTCTTTAAATAATGCAAAACTTGATGGCCGAATTGTTCAGGTTCATAGGGTTATTGAAAAGAATGCGGTACAATAGAACTTAAATATTGGGTAACCGTTCACGGTTTACGGTTATCGGTTCACGGTTGGAAAAAACTGTGAACTGTGAACCGACAACCGTAAATGGTTACAATATTGGTAACACGTTAAGACCTCGTCAAGTGGTCGAGTAATCAAGTGGTCAAGTGGTTGGTATTATTCAAGTAAGCAGCCTTTACCAGAAAATTGGACAGTCGGTGTCAATTTGAATCCTAATGTATTGATTTGTTTGTGGTTTTTTTCCGCTCGACTACTTTCCCACTCGACTATTTAACGAGGTCTGCACGTTAGTCCTTTTGAAAAAAAATTCTGACAGGATAACAGGATAAACAAGATTTTGTTTCAAGTGAACAAACAATGTTAAGCCTCACGTATCAGCTCAATAAATAGGGGGATTACATTATTTGTCCCGTTAGGGACATTCGAAAATAGCTCGGCAATTTATTGCCGGGATGAGAACATGTTTTCCAAAAAGTCCTGTAGGGACGACAGTTCGTAGGGTGGACTAAGGAGCGTAAGCGACGAATCCACCGAAGCAATTAGAGTTTTCGGTGGATTCGCTCCGCTTAATCCACCCTACAGACCGAGGTTGCCCCTATTTATTGAGCTGATACCAAAAAAGTCTCTTTGAAAGACCCAAGGTAACTACTTACGTAGTTAGGCTGAAGGTACTCGAAAAACACGATTGCCGCACTTTGGCAGAGAAACAGCAGATTTTTGCATCAAACATGGCTTCAAAGTGTGCCGTATTCCCGCTTTTACTAACAGTCTTCAGCCTTCAGTCTATCTACCTGAGTAGTTACGACCCAAGTTGTTACGAAAAATTTATGGCTAATTTTAATCAAAAAGAGATTGACCGGAGACGAACATTCGGAATTATCAGCCATCCTGATGCGGGCAAAACCACGCTGACGGAAAAGCTTCTCCTCTTTGGCGGGGCGATCCAGCAGGCCGGGGCTGTTAAGGCAAGAAAAGCTGCCAGACATGCTATTAGTGACTGGATGTCGATTGAAAAGGAAAGAGGCATTTCAGTTACAACTTCTGTAATGAAATTTAACTACAGAGATTTTGAAATTAATCTGTTAGACACACCGGGTCACCAGGACTTTTCGGAAGATACATACAGGGTATTGACTGCCGTTGACAGCGCCCTGATGGTAATTGACAGCGCAAAGGGGGTGGAACCTCAGACCAAAAAACTCATGGAGGTCTGCAGGATGCGCAATACTCCGATCATTACATTCATAAACAAGCTTGATCGTGAAGGTATGGCGCCTATCGATATCCTCGATGATATCGAGAACAAACTGCAGATCGAATGTACGCCGCTTTCCTGGCCTGTTGGCATGGGCAAGCGCTTTAAAGGTGTATATAATCTCTTTCACAGACAACTGCATATTTTTAAACCGGGCAGAAAAACCCTTGGGCAGGTGGGGATTGTTATTAATGATCTGTCTGATCCTGTTCTGGATGAACTTTTAAGGGAACAGGCCGATGAATTGCGGGAAGATATCGCGCTGCTTGAAGGCGCCGTCGATCCGTTTGAGCGCCGGCATTTTTTAACAGGAAGCCAGACGCCGGTCTTTTTCGGGAGCGCCATTAATAATTTCGGTGTTAAAGAGCTGCTGGATGCATTTGTGGAACTGGCCCCACATCCAGGCGCTCGACAGGCTGTTTCTCGTGAGGTTTTGCCATACGAAAAAGAGTTTTCAGGTTTTGCTTTTAAAATACAGGCAAATATGGACCCTGCTCACAGGGACAGGATTGCATTTGTCAGGATATGTTCAGGGAAATTTATAAGAGGAATGAAGGTCGTTCACCACAGGATTGGGAAAGAGGTAACCTTTGCCAATGCAACCATATTTATGGCACAGGACAGGGAGAATGTAGAGGAGGCATTTCCAGGAGATATTATTGGTATCCATAACCATGGAACCATAAAGATCGGGGATACATTTACCGAGAAAGAGCCTTTGAAATTCAGCGGGATCCCCAATTTTGCACCTGAGCATTTCAGGCGTGTGCGTCTGAATAACCCGTTAAAGGCGAAGCACCTTCAGAAAGGATTGCTCCAGCTCGCAGAGGAGGGGGCTGTCCAGGTTTTCAGGCTTGTTACGGGCAGAGGAGGCTATATTCTGGGGGCGGTCGGTGTCCTCCAGTTTGAGGTGACTATGGCCCGTCTCAAGGCGGAATATGGTGTGGATGCCATATATGAACCTGTGAATTTTAATGTTGCACGCTGGGTCAGGTGTGATGATCACAAAAAAATGGCTGAATTTGAGAAAAAGAATATAGCCAACATGGCGAGAGATGCTGAGGGCTGTCTCTCCTTTATGACGACCAGTGAATGGCAGCTCGATTACTGTATGGAAGAGTGGCCGGAGATAGAGTTTTTTAAGACACGGGAGGTTAACTGATGCGGGGCAGGATTCGGCAGGATATACCATTCGGAGTTGAAGTTGACATAGGTGCTATACAAAAAAGTGATAAGATATAAGCTAACGGTTTACAGTTTACAGTTATCGGTTCACGGTTGAAAAAAACAGAAGGTAGAAGAAAATTATGGGGTCCTCTTTTGAAGATTTAGAAGTTTGGAAAAAATCTTGCAGGTTATCAGTACGTCTTTATAAATTATTGGTAACAGTTTACGTTTTACAGTTACTGGTTAACCGTGAACTGTGAACCGACAACCGTGAACGGTTACGTATATTTAATAGTTAAAGATATTATCATCAATGATGCAACTTTTTTGTGTCGCGCCAGGTTGACATCGTGTTGAAGAAGGCCCGGTGCAATGGGCGTCTGACCATGGGGATTGATTCATGGCTCTGATCGGCATGCAGGAGGTATGCTGGGGATTTGATGATCCCCCGCTGCTTGAAAAGGTAACATTTCAGATCGTAAAAGGGGAACGTGCCTGCCTGCTGGGGCGCAACGGCGTGGGGAAATCCACCCTGCTGAAGCTTCTATCTGGCGAAATTCTTCCTGACAGCGGTGATATATGGCGTCAGCAGGGAGCCACAGTGGCTGTGCTGGAGCAGGATGTGCCCAGGGGATTCGACGGCACGATTTTTGATGTGGTTGCCGAGGGACTTGGCACAAAGGGCAGGGCGCTGGCCGAGCACAACAGAATCTGCAGACAGCTTGAGACTGTAAACACCCCCGAACTTGTAAAAAGGCGGGATGAACTGCAAAACAGGTTGAGCTCCGACAACGGATGGGAACTTTTAAGGCAGGTAGAAAGTGTTTTATCCAGAACCCTGCTTAATCCTGAAAAAAAATTCGCAGACCTTTCAGCGGGCATGAAACGACACACGCTTTTTACCCGTGCCATGGCCAAACAACCGGACATTCTTCTGCTGGACGAGCCGACCAACCATCTTGACATCGACTCTATCATATGGATGGAGGAATTTATTCTGCGTAACGTAACAACCCTGCTATTTATCACCCATGACCGTGCTTTTCTGAAAAAGATTGCCAACCGGATCATGGAGCTGGATCGGGGCCGCCTTGTTTCTTATAACTGTGATTATGAAACCTATTTGGAACGAAGAGATGCTGATTTTGAAGCCGAAGAAAGCCGAATCAGGGTATTTGACAAAAAACTTTCAAAGGAGGAAACATGGATCAGACAGGGCATCAAGGCCCGCCGAACCAGGAATGAAGGGCGTGTCAGAGCCCTGAAAAAGATGCGGGCAGATTTTAGCGCGCGCCGCAAGCAAAGCGGTAATGTGAGAATGCAGGTTCAGGAAGCGGAAAGGACCGGAAAGCTTGTTATCGAAGCAAAGAATATCAGTTTCGCGTATGGCGCAACCCCTGTTATCCGAGATTTTGCCACTGTAATCATGCGCGGGGACAAGGTAGGTATCATCGGCCCCAACGGCGTTGGCAAGACAACTCTGTTAAAAATCCTTTTAAACGAAATTTCTCCGCACGAAGGTCGTGTCCGCCACGGCACTAATCTTCAGGTGGCCTATTTCGACCAGCTCAGGGCGCAATTAGATATAGACAAAACCGTCCAGGAAAATATCGGTGAAGGGAATGATTTTATCATCTTTAACGGTCAAAAGCGCCATGTGATAGGTTATCTTCAGGATTTTCTCTTCTCACCGGAGAGATGTCGTACGCCGGTGCATGTCCTTTCCGGTGGAGAAAAAAACAGGCTTCTGCTGGCAAAGCTTTTTACAAGGCCGGCCAATGTTCTTGTGCTGGACGAACCCACCAACGATCTTGACGTGGAAACACTGGAACTTTTAGAGAAACTTCTTTTTGAGTACAGGGGAACCATTTTACTTGTAAGCCATGACCGGGCTTTTTTGAACAATGTGGTCACAAGCACCCTGGTCTTTGAAGGTCAAGGCCAGGTGAACGAATATGCAGGTGGTTACGATGACTGGCTGATTCAAAGACCGCAGCCCAAACAGGAGCGTTTACCGGCAAAAAAGACTTGCGATAAACCCGGGCATAAAACC
>JAUWQS010000491.1 GCA_030610915.1 Pseudomonadota bacterium
CACTACCAGCCTGCCGGCTAAGCTTTAACTGGGTGGGACTTGAGTCTTTCGACTCGCACCCACTGGGTAACATTAACCAATTTCAGCCCGTTTTAACGGGATTCCCAAGGTTTCGGTCTTACCTTGGCACGAGAAGTGATTTGTTAGCGTAGCGCTCGGCTCGCCGAGATCAAACATCCAAGTAACTTTTTTCTTAAAGTTTATTGATTTTGTTTTATAATCCTCTTTTATCAAGGTGGTGTGAAGTAGACCGGATAGTCAATGGTGTCGTCCGCCAATGGCGGATAACCCGCTTGTTAGCGTGGTCCCGGGCCTCGTGTATCAACATTGGTGAAGGCTGTTTATTTCAAACCGTTTATCCCGCTTAGAAGAATACCCGTTAATATAGAGCCTGGCCACCACCTCTCAAACAGGAGGATTATTATGTCAAAACAAAAAAAGAAGAAAACAAAAAAGTCAAAAAGTGTAAAATCGCTTCATTTGCTGCAACCGGATGCAGCAGGGATTGATGTGGGTGCTACTGAAATCTATGCAGCAGTCCCTGATGATCGTTGCTCTGAATCAGTTCAACGATTCGACACCTTTACCGAGGATTTACACTTAGCAGCCAAATGGCTTAAAACATGCGGCATAAAATCGATTGCCATGGAGTCCACAGGCGTTTACTGGATCCCTGTTTTTCAGATTCTTGAAGATTACGGCTTCGAAGTCTTCCTTGTCAATGCCCGTCACGTAAAAAATGTTCCGGGTCGCAAAACAGATGTTCAGGATTGTCAATGGCTACAATATCTCCACTCTGTAGGACTGCTCAACGGGTCTTTCCGACCGGCAAAGGAGGTTTGTGCTGTTCGTTCACTGCTCAGGCACAGGGACAATATGGTCAAAACCGCCGCCAGGCATGTGCAGCATATGCAAAAGGCCCTCACACAGATGAATCTGCAACTTCATCATGTTATCAGCGATATTACCGGAGTTACAGGCCTGATGATCATAGATGCAATATTGGATGGTGAACGCAACCCCGGCAAACTGGCCGAATTGAGAGATCCAAGAATCAAAGCCGATAAAAAAACCATCACCAAATCACTCGTGGGAGATTACCGTTCAGAACATCTTTTTACTCTTAAACAGGCTCTTCAATCCTATCGTCATTATCAAAAAATGATCAGAGATTGTGATATGGAAATTGAAAAACATCTGAATGAGTTTGATTCACGTATTGATATGGAACAAAACCCCATGCCTCCTTCATATTCCGGCAAGAAAAAACCTGGACGCAATGAACCGGGCTTTGATCTGCGTACCCATATGCACAGGATTTTCGGCACTGATTTAACCGAAATTGACGGAATTAATGTTATCACCGCTCATGTATTGTTTACTGAAGTTGGACCTGACCTATCCGGATTCCTCACTTCGTCCCGATTTTGTTCATGGCTGGGACTTTGTCCAAATAATAAAATTAGCGGGGGAAGGATTTTATCCTCCCAAACCACTCCCGTAGCCAATCGGGCTGCCCAGGCACTCAGAATGGCTGCGCAGTCATTGTGGAATAGCCAGTCTTATCTCGGTCAACACTACCGACGTATGCGTGCCAGACATGGGGCACCCAAGGCAATCACCGCCACAGCCCATAAGCTTGCCCGATTAGTTTATCATCTGATAAAGACTCAAAAACCTTTTGATGAAACTGTCTTCGCAGAGCAGGAAAAAGCCCATAAACGCCAGTTAGAAATCAAGCTCAGGGTACAGGCAAAATTCCTTGGATTTCAACTAGTTCCGGTGGATGTGCAAAGTTAAGTTACTTAGAAGC
>JAUWQS010000241.1 GCA_030610915.1 Pseudomonadota bacterium
CCGTGAACCCTATTTACGAGGTCTGCATTGAATAAAAGAGTCTTATTTTCCGTTTTGATATTGCTGCAATTTTTGATCTCTCAGAGTCTTTTTGCGCAAGAACTGAAGAAGGTCGCAGTCTTGCCCTTTGAGATTTACAGCAAGGAGGATAGAAGCTATCTGCAGGAACAAATATACAACGGCATCTCGGCTGAACTTATAAAAACAGGATGTGTACAGATAATCGAAAAAGATGTCTTCTCAAAGACAATCAAGGGAAAGCAGATAGATGAGGAGCTTGCCGGCAGGGTGGGAAGAGAAGCAGTCGCCGATTTTGTTATAATGGGAAGTCTTTCCAGGATCGGGAGGCTGATCAGCGCAGATGCCAGGGTGGTCGGTGTCAAAGAGAAAAAGGCCTCGGAGAGTTTCTTTGCGCAGGGTTCCGGTATTGAAAGTCTAAGTGACATCTCCGCCCAATTGGCAGAAAAGATTTTTTTGAAGATATCACATGGGCAGAGGATATCAAAAATAGTGTTTACAGGTAACAGGAAGATTGAAGACAGCGCCATAAGCAATGTCCTGAAAAGCACTGAGGGGAAACTCTTCTCTGAAAAGAGACTTTCCCCCGATATCAGGGCCATCTACAAGATGGGCTATTTCAGCGATGTAACTGTGGATGTTACAGACGGTCCGAAGGGAAAGATCGTTACCTTCGCATTGCAGGAGAAACCTATGATAACCGATATCGAGATCAAGGGAAATGATGCAATGGAAACCGAAGAGATAGAAGGGGTATTGACTGTCAAGACCCGTCAGGCCCTTGATCCGGACAAGGTAGCCGCAGATGTCCAAAAGATCAAGACACTTTACGATGACAAGGGATACTTCAACTCAGAGGTAAACTACGCCATAGAGGAAGAGGAAGGTAAAAACGTCTGTGTAATCTTCAACATAATCGAAAATGAAAGACTGTACATAGAAAGCATAACCTTTGAAGGAAATGAGGCATATACAGATAAGGAGTTGCGGGGAATGATCGATACCTCTGAATGGGGACTTCTTCATTTTCTTACCGACTCCGGTATCCTGAAGAAAGATACATTGAGACAGGACATAAATAAGCTGAATGTTTTTTACCTCAATAGCGGTTACATCAATGCAAAGATCGGCGAACCGGAAATCATCCATGACAAGAAGGGTATCCATATAAAGATACCTGTGTTGGAGGGAAAACAGTTCAGGGTGGGGGTTGTGAAAATTGCCGGCGATACACTCTCCACTCCCCGGGCCGAGCTTCTTAAAAAGTTGACAATCAACAAAAAGGATTACTATGACAGGGAATCCATTATCAAGGACATTGATTATCTCACCCGGATGTGCAATAATGAAGGATATGCCTACAGCGATGTAGCGCCGCGCACGTTGCCAAATAAAAAAGATCAGAAGGTGGATGTAACCTACAATATTAAAAAGGGGAATCAGGTATATTTTAACAGGATATCCATTAGCGGAAACACAAAGACGAGAGACAAGGTCATCAGGCGAGCACTTGCATTTGCAGAGGGTGATCTTTACAATAGTGATAACTTGAAAAGGAGCTATATGAGACTCAACCGGCTTCGCTACTTTAAGGAGGTCGATTTTCAAACGGTTAAGGGGCCCGCTGATAATCTGACGGATCTCAATATCCGTGTAAAGGAACAGCCTACAGGGATGTTCAGTATCGGTGGCGGATACAGCGCCGTGGACAAGGCTGTCTTTATGGGTCGGATATCCCAGCAAAATCTCTTTGGAAAGGGACAGACCCTCAATCTGACAGCCCAGCTTGGAGCAGAAACAACCCATTACGAGCTCTCATTTATCGAACCCTGGCTTTTCGATATGCCATTGTGGAGCAAATTTGAGCTCTGGAATTCAGAGAGGGAGTGGGACAGCTACGATCTGGAGACCAAGGGCATTGGGGTAACGCTGGGCTATCCTCTCTGGGGATATGTGAAGGGCTACGTCGAATACAGGCTTTCGACAAATGACATAACCGACATGGATGAATATGCATCATACTATATCAGGGAACAGGAAGGCAAAACGACATCCAGCGGCATTACCACTACCCTCGTAAGGGATACGACGGACGATATAATGCTTCCCTCGAAAGGTTCCAGAAACAAAATCTCCCTGGAATATACCGGCGGCCTGCTTCAGGGAGATGCCAGTTTCACGAAGTACACAGGGTCATCCACCTGGTTCTTCCCGCTTCCGTTCGATACGGTATTCAGCATTCGCGGGCGCGCGGGCTTTATGCAAAAAAATGAAGATGAAAAGATACCGATATATGAGCGTTTCTACCTCGGAGGGATTAATTCCCTGAGAGGGCTCCGGGACGTAGGTCCTAAGGATCCTGAGACCGACGATCCCATCGGTGGAGAAACGATGGCCTGCTTCAATGCGGAATTCATCTTTCCCCTGATCAAGGATGCGGGGATGAATGGGGTGGTATTTTACGACACGGGAAATGCCTGGGATAGCGGTTATCATCTGGGCGATATGAGGAAGACCGCGGGAGTGGGTATCCGCTGGCGCTCTCCCATAGGTCCATTGAGGCTGGAGTGGGGACATGTCCTTGACCAAGAGGATGATGAATCCGCAAGCAGATGGGAATTCAGCATAGGCGGTTCGTTTATGTAGGCGCAATTAGGTTGTTTAGGCTGAAGGCTATTAGGTTGTTTTTCCTTCAGCCTGTAGCCTATCCTGAGTACAGGCGGGTGGCATGGACAAACTTGTTTGTCCGTGTGTAACGGTTCACTGTTGATGGCTTTTAACCGTTGAACCGTGAACCGTTGAATCGTGAACCGTTACGAAAAAAGGAGGAAGTTCTATGAAAAGATATGGTATTTTGGTTTTTACCTTTGTTGTTGTATTGTCCATTGTTCTATCCGGATCATATGCCCTTGCCGGTGACAGGATCGGGTTTATCGATCTAAGAAAAATAATGATCCAATCAAAGGCAGGGAAGACGGCCTCGCTGGAATTCAGAAAGGCCGTTGAAAAGGATAAGGTGGTGATACAGGGAAAAGAGGCTGAACTTAAAAAACTGAAGGAGGAACTGGAAAAGCAGCGCCTGATACTGACACCGGATGCCGTAAAGGAAAAGGAACTGGATTACCAGCGAAAATTCAGGGACTACCAGAGAATGGTAAAGGATTCCAACGAGGAATTGAAGTTGAAGGATCAGGAGCTTTCCAGACAGCTTATCCCTGAGATACTCAAGGTTGTGAATGCCATAGGAGAAAAAGAAAATTATACCATGATACTTGATGTGAATACCCAGGGTCTCGCATATCACTCCGGGGAAAATGACATAACGGATAAGGTGGTAAAGAAATTCGATAAGAGTTATGAAGCTAAGAAGTAAGAGTTTCGAGTTACGAGTTTCTGGTTTCGAGTTAAGTTTGTAGGGTGAATTAAGCGGAGCGAATCCACCGAAAACCCTGAAGGCTATTACAGGATTGCTAACCGCACAGGCAGGCGGCAGACAGGTTCGTTCGTGTGTGGAAAGCCGCTCCCACAGATTGGTTAGAAACAGGAAGAAATAACTTTCCCAACCATAAATATAAAAAAATTTGGTACTCGTAGGGGCAACCCCCTGTGGTTGCCCAGCATTGCATGGTCAATTTGTAATCGGGCAGGCACAGGGACCTGCCCCTACGATCGTTGACCACTTGACGATATCCGAATATGAGTTATGAAATCAAGCTTGATATTTTTGAAGGTCCCCTGGATCTCTTATTATATCTCATAAAAAAGAATGAGATTAATATTTATGATATACCAATAACACTTATCACGGAAC
>JAUWQS010000375.1 GCA_030610915.1 Pseudomonadota bacterium
ATGTAAAATTGATTGTGAATCTTAGCCATTCACGGCTTGAAATTGGAAATTAGAAATTTGGGAGGCCTGTCTGTGTGCGCCTGCGTGCGGGTACGCGCAGGCAGGGATGAAACGACTTTACGAGAGGAATTAGTCGAGTAGTTAACCACTCGACCAGGTGTTGCCAATACAAAAGCATAAAGGCCAAATTTCCAATTTCTAATTTCTAATTTCAACATTCCATTAAATGATCGGTAGTTAATTGACATGTTGATCCTGACACGGAAGTTGGGTGAATCTATAACGGTAGATGATGATATCAAGATAACTCTGCTTGATATAAAGGGGAAACAGGTAAAGATAGGAATCGATGCCCCGAAGGAGATTACCGTCCATCGTGAAGAGGTTTATCAAATGATTAAGGAACAGAATATCCAGGCATCAGGAAACAATGATCTGGCTGGTCAGGAACTTTGCAATATCTGGGACAGGTTAAAGAAGGTAATGTCAGAAGAGTGAATGGGGAAGGGGGGAATCTTGTGAAACTGTCAACAACCCGATTCGGGTATATTGAGATAGATGAATCACGAGTAATAATGGTAACTGAAGGGATTCCGGGATTCGAACACTTAAAGCGATATGCAATACTTCCCCTGGATAAAAAGACACCATTCTGGTGGTTTCAATCAGTTGAGGATGGGGGAATAGCCTTTGTTGTTGTGGATCCTTATATTATTAAACCGGACTACAATCCGGTTATAAGCGAAGGTGATATGAGATTTCTTAAGATAGAATGTAAAAAGGATATGGCCTTAATGGCGATTGTTACGATTAAATCCAATCCACGAGCTGTATCTGCAAATCTCAGAGCCCCCATTGTCGTTAATTTAAAGAGGAGGCTGGCAAGACAGATTGTCCTCGACGATGTGAGCTATCCCATCCGCCATAACATGGTGAGCAGTAAATCCGTAAATGAAGATCATTGTCCTGAGCAAGGCCTAATGCAACAGTCGCAGACCCTCCCTGTTTACCTGTGATGCAGCCTTCTTTTTAATCTCAAGCTCTACTCTATTATACTCAACACGGCCATAGCTTACGCTTTTTGAGCCGGTCAAAATTGCACAGTCTCGTAAAAAGTCCAAGCAATGTCATTCTGAGGAGTCCTTCGCCCATGTCATTCTGAGGAGCGAAGCGACGAAGAATCTGGAACTCAGGATAAACTCCGCGACGAAGAATCTCAATGATATCAGGTTCTTCGCTATCCCCTTCGTTATACTCAGGGCTTCGGCTCACCAGAATGACAAAAGAGTGTTTTTCAGACTTCCAAGTAACTTACGCGAAATTGCACTCAAAAAGTGACTCCGTCGGGCGAGACGCCCGACCTACTACGGGGGGATGGGCAGAAGAACATTGCATCCCGCACCGCCGATAAAACAGTAACACTATACAAAAATCTCTTGACATATTATAAAGCTTGGTTTATAAGGCAGAGAACCGAGGTTGCGGAAAGGCGTATGCTGGATCCTTCCTTTTGGGTTGTTCACAAGCAATATCAGCTACCGGTTGTTAAAATCCACGTTTGGCAAATTCGCAAATAGTTTGAGATTCTTTCTTCCCCTTAATGGAATAAGATTAGTTCAGGATAGAAACCTGGTATTTTGGAATGGTTATTCTCTCGTAACTACTCAGGTTGTTTAGGCTAAAGGCTATTAGTGCTTTTGCGCATTGATCGAAGCCGGCCGCCTCGCCTGAGCGTCCGCCCTGGCTATACTGCAACCGGTCATAATTTGAGTTTTTACTATCATGCTATTTTACCACGAAGCGCACGAAGGACACTATTCGTTTTTAAAATGTCGGTTTCGATCCACAACCACTCTTACGTGTCGTTGCAGGGTGGGGTTTTATACCCCACCGGAGATGGCGGCATATAAAATGCCACCCTGCATCCCTGGGTTGGCCCTTATTTATTGAGCTGATACGAAAAAACAATATAATCACAGCTTTTTGATCAATCTTATTAAAAGGTTGGGCTGGTTTAATTGGTTGGACTGGTTTGACTGGTTAAGTCAGCGCAAATAAATTACCTTTACACGTATCAGCTCAATAAATTGGGGATTACATTTTTAAAGTGTTGGTCTCGATCCACGGTAAGCGTTTACTGAATATTGAAAATAGAAAATAGAAAATAGAAATTGGAAACTCGGCCTTCATGCTTTTGTACGACTCGACTGAGCTCATGCCGAAGCCTGTCAACTCGTAAATTCGTTTCATCTCTCCAAAATTTCTAATTTCCAATTTCAAGCCGTGAATGGTTAAGATTCACAATCACTTTTACATACCGGAGTTTGCCCCTATTTATTGAGCTATTACCTTTACACTATATCAACTCTCGGTTTGATTTTATAGCTCCATTTACGATGAAAACCGGCAACCTTGGTCTTCTCAGGTAATTCCAACATGCCGACAGTATGCCAAAGCTACTGCTAAATATGATGAAGTCGTAAAAAGTCTGTCATTCCCGCGTAGGCGGGAATCCATAGAGGGCTAAGCACTTGAAAAGACTGGATTCCCGTTTTCACGGGAATGACAAAATTGTGCATTTTTCGACTTCCAAGTAACTTACGCGAAATCGCACTTAAAAAGTCACTCCGTCGGGCGAGACGCCCGACCTACTACGTGGGGGCAGAAGAACATTGCATCCTGCACCACACAGGGTAGGCGTCTTCGCACCCAGGGGATAGTAGGACAGGCGTCCCGCCTGTCTATCGACTGTCTATAAAAATGAATGC
>JAUWQS010000026.1 GCA_030610915.1 Pseudomonadota bacterium
AGCTCAATAAATAGGGGCAAACTCCGGTATGTAAAAGTGATTGTGAATCTTAGCCATTCACGGCTTGAAATTGGAAATTAGAAATTTGGGAGAGATGAAACGAATTTACGAGTTGACAGGCTTCGGCGTGAGCTCAGTCGAGTCGTACAAAAGCATAAAGGCCGAATTTCCAATTTCCAATTTCTAATTTCAATGTTCAGTAAACGCTTACCGTGGATCGAGACCAACACTTTAAAAATGTAATCCCCTATTTATTGAGCTGATACCTCTACACGGTTACAAATTACGCTTTTTGAGCCGGTCAAAATATGTAGCGGAAGGCTTTAGCCTTCCATAAAGGGCATGAAAGTCGGAGTTAAAGGGTAGTTCTTCTTGTGTGCTTTGTGGTTAAAAAATACGACAGAAAAGCTCAAATTTTGGCCGATTACAGTTTAATCTTAGCGCCTTGGTGTCTTAGTGGCTGAGTAGTTACAATGACGCTTACATAAACCGTCAACAGGGATGGGCAGTATGGGGAAAAACATCATAAGGGAAGACAAAGGGTATGTCAGCACACTTTTGTTTAACCAGCCGGAGAAGAAAAACGCATTGAATGCCGATACCCTTTTTGATCTGGGTGATACGGTCAGAGGGATAGAAAAAGAAAATAAAATTAGAGTTATTGTCTTAAGAGGAGCTGGTGAAAAGGCATTCTCATCGGGAGTAGACCTTTCGGGAGGACAAAAAGAATTTAAACGGACTATTGAAGGCCTGGAATATTGTCTTGGCGGTCTTATCAATTATCCACAACCGATTATCAGTATGATTTATGGCCCGGCTATAGGGGCAGGTCTGGATATTGCGGTTATTTCTGATTTTCGCATTGCATCTGAGGGCGCCAGATTCGGCGCTCCTCTGGTTAGACTCGGAAGAACATATTATTATACACAAATAGAGCGTCTAACACGACTGATCGGCCTGGCTGCAGCCAAAGAGATGCTCCTCACTGGAAGGTTGATTGATTCTTTGAGGGCAAAAGAGATTGGGCTGGTAAATCAGGTGGTCAAACATGATGAGCTTGAGGCTGTTGTCGATTCTCTGGCAAAGGAAATAGCGGAGGAGGCCGCGCCCATAGCGGTCAGGGTCACCAAACTTACCATAAAAAAGCTTTTCGAGAAAACCGTTCTTGATCCAGCGCTGGAAGAAGAACTGAGACGTCTCCATACAGACGAAATAAACCGTAGTGAGGATGCTGTGGAAGGCGTAAAGGCGAAGTTAGAGAAACGCAAACCGCAATTTACAGGAAGGTAACTATGAGTAAAAACGAGGAATTTAAGGTGAATACTGCAAGAGACGCACTGTCTCTGTTAACTCACAAGGTGTATGCCCGATATGGCCGGGAAGCGCTTGATATAATTGGAGATGTCTGGCACAAACTCGGTCAGTCCATCGGAAAACAGATGAAGGAGAATTTACCTGATACAAGTCTGACCACGGTTGGCCGGTTCTTTGTCGATTCCGGACGTAAACGGGGCACGAAAATAGATATTTTAGAGTTAAATGAGAATAGAATTCATATAAAGGGATACAGTTGCGCCCTCGGTCTGAAAGGAAAAGGCAGGGATCTCTGCCTTGCGTGCATGGAATGCGATAAAGGCATCTTTGAGGCAGCGACAGAAATCCCGCTCACGATGGATATCATTACAACAGTGGCCGACGATGATGATTGCTGTGAAGGAATTTTTAAACTAAAATCAGACATCGTTAAATAGTCGAGTGGTCGAGTAGTCAAGTAGTCAAGTTGGAAAAGATTACAAACAATTCAGTATGTTAGGGTTTAAATCAACGTCGACTGTCCAATTTTCAGGCAGTGACAGTCTCCCGCTTGCCTTCCTTAAAGTGAATGCAGGGAGGAGCTTTGGAATCCAGGAAGAGTGTCCTGTAGAACCACTTTCCAGAATACTCGGGTAGAATTTTAATACGAAACTTAATGAGGAGGAGAAAAATGGCGAGGGAGAGAAAGAAAGATCAGGAAGGATTGCGTGAGCAGAGGATCCAGCAGTTAAGAGAAGTTAAAGAAAAGATAAGGCAGTGCGGTGGACCGGAGAAATGGGAAAAGCAGAAAAAAGTCGGCAAGCAGATGAATGCCCGTCAGAGGCTGGAATATCTGTTGGATGATGGAAGTTTCAAGGAATTTGGTATGCTCTTCAGCCATCTCGATGGCTTATCCGCGGAAGGATGTATAGCAGGCCAGGGCACGGTCAATGGAAGGCCGATCTGCATATTTTCACAGGATGCAACCGTCAAAGGTGGGTCAGTCGGCAACATTCACCAATTCAAGCAGGCTCACACGATCGAGCGAGCCACAGAGATGAGAGTTCCTCTCGTTACCCTGAATGATTCGCCAGGCGCCAGGGTACCCAAAGCTGGAGAGTCCAAGACAGCCATAGGTATAGAGTTTCCGGGTGGTGGATGCACTTTTGGCGATCATGTGCATGCCTCGGGGATTATCCCCCAGATATCAGTGATGATGGGTACCTGCGCCGGAATGGCTGTCTATAATCCGGCCCTCACAGACTTTATATTTATGGTGGATAAGACCAGCCATATGTTTATAACCGGTCCCGCAATGGTCAAAGTGACACTGGACGAGGATGTTACAGCAGATCAACTCGGTGGCGCAGAGGTTCACTGCAAGATTTCCGGGTGCGCTCACGGTAGATGGCCCACCGAGGCCGAGACCCTGGATAAGGTAAGAGAGCTTTTAGGGTTACTGCCGAATAATTATGAGGAGAGGTCGCCGCGCGTGGAACCGGGCGATGATCCGGATCGTTACGATGACGAGATTGGCGCTCTTGTGCCGGAAAACCCAATGAGAGCCTTTGATGTGCGCAAGGTAATCAGGCGAATTTCCGACAATGGCTACCTTTTTGAGATCCAGCCCGAGTTTGCAGGTGAGATGGTGGTTGGATTCGGGCGTATGGATGGAGAGGTTGTAGGATTTGTGGCCAACAATTCAATGGTGCGGGCGGGTTCTCTCACTGTGGACAGTTCCGATAAGCAGACCAGATTTATGAGGTTCTGTGACTGCTTTAATATCCCAATGATCGTGCTCGTTGACACCTCGGCATATATGCCCGGCACACATCAGGAACATAGCGGTATAATCAGGCATGGGGCAAAGGTCTTATATGCCTTGAATGAGTGCACCGTTCCCCGGATAGCTGTCATCATCAGGAAGGCTTACGGAGGAGGCAATCTTGGCATGGGCACTTTCCTGGAGTTTGGGACTGACTGGATATATATGTGGCCGACGGCTGAGCTTGGTGTTCTGGGCGCTGAGCAGTCGGTAAAGCTCTTCTATGGGAAAGAGATTATGAAAGCTGACGATCCGCAGAAGATGATGGCCGAAAAGTTACAGATATATAAGGAGAGATATGCAAATCCTATTTGGGAATCCAACGCGAACTTGTATCTGGAGGATGTAATTGAGCCCGGGGAGACCAGACGTATGCTGATAAGGGACTTGAGATTTTTGAAGACAAAGAACAAGAAAATGCTGCCCCGAAAGCACGGAAATATTCCCATGTAGCCACATGTTTGATTAATGGGAGTTTTTCAGCTTATTCGGATTTTTTTAAGGCACGGTGCCGGAAATTGCCTCCGGTGTGTCCGGTTTAGTCTCTTGGTTGTGAAATTTCGTGCAAAAATGGCAAAAGAATTCAGGTAACTTCTCAATAAATCAGGGTAGAGGAGGTTTTAACCTCCCGATGTGGGCGACTAAAGTCGCCCCTACCCGAACTTATTGAAAAGTTAATGTTGAGATACGAAACCTAAGAAAAGCCTTTGAGGTAAGAGCTTTTCCGGCTTGTCCGGGTTAGGGAGATCAGAATATGAAATTTGAAGCAATTAAACTGGTCAAAGAAAATCACATGGCAACGGTGACCTTGAACAGACCGGAGAGAAGAAATGCCCTGAACAGGCAGATGCTGAAGGAGTTGGTGGAAGCTATCGAAGATATCTCTGGAGATGATGAGATAAGGGTTATGATTCTGACCGGCGCCGGAAAGGCATTTTGTGCCGGAGCGGATGTTGACATTATGTCGGGTGGGGACGATGAGGAGGAGTTTGGCACGCAAAAGGTCGAAACTCTGAGGCGCTCCTTTGCCTTTAGGGCAGCTAAAAAGATTATCTTAGGTCTGCATCAGATGGAAAAACCAACCATAGCCATGATTAATGGCGTCTGTGTGGGAGCGGGACTCGACCTGGCGCTGGCATGCGATTTAAAGATCGCAAGCGACAAGGCAAAGTTTATGTGCGGCTTTGTGAAGATAGGCCTTTTCCCCGGTTTTGGCGCCACCTGGCTCTATCCCAGAGCTATGGGACTGGCAAAGGGTCTTGAAATGCTGTTTACCGGAGACATGCTTACGGCGAAAGAAGCAAAAGAGACAGGTATGGTCAATAAGTTGTCGTCTCCTGAAGAACTCGAGAGCGCCACCCTTGTTATGGCCGGAAAGATTGCCGGTGGCCCTCCTGTCGCTATAAGGTTAATGAAATCACAAGCGTATAAAGGGCTGGCAACAGATTTGAGTACAGCTCTCGACGAAGCTGCCGTTTGTGAATCCATTACGCTTGCGTCAACAGACCATATTGAAGGGATTACAGCCTTTCGGGAAAAAAGACCGCCATCCTTTAAGGGGAATTAAATAGCAAAAAAAGGAGATAGATTATGGCGAAGAAAGTTGGCGTGTTGTTGTCCGGATGTGGCGTATTTGACGGCACTGAGATCCATGAGGCTGTGTTGACACTGCTGGCGCTGGACAGGGCGGGCGCTGAGATTATCTGCATGGCGCCGGACATCGATCAAATGCACGTTATAAATCATCTCACACAGGAGGCAACCGATGAAAAGCGTAATGTCCTTGTAGAATCTGCCAGGATTGCGAGAGGTGAAACCAGGAACTTAAAAGATGTTTCCGCCTCTGATCTGGATGCTCTGATTGTGCCGGGTGGCCTGGGCGCCGCAAAAAATCTGAGCGATTTCGCTATAAAAGGACCAGGGGGCTCTGTTAATCCTGAGGTTAAACGCATCTTACTGGAGATGGTCTCGGCAGGCAAGCCCGTCGGCGCAATCTGTATCGCCCCGGCCACCCTGACAAAAGCGCTTTCAGACAAAAAGCCTGAGGTGACCATTGGTAGCGATCAACAGACAGCATCGGCCATAGAGGCTATGGGTGGTCGGCATATAACATGTACAGTAGACATGATTCACATTGATCAGAAGAACAAAATTGTAACCACACCCGCTTACATGCTGGGACCCGGCATCAAGGATGTTGCGGTTGGCATTGAGAAACTGGTGAACCAGATTATGTCAATGATTTGATAGTTGAAGTCCATAACAGAGGTGTTGAATATGAAAAAAGACTTGATCCTGGCGGAACGTGAAGGCCTGATCGGAACCATATCCATTAACAATCCGGCCAAGAATAACGCGATAAGTAAGGAGATGTTCGACAAAATAGATAACATCCTCCACGAGATGGAGGAAGGGGGAATCCGGGTAGTTATCTTAAAAGGAGGAGGTGACAGCAAGTTCTTCTCTTCCGGTTTCGATATCGGGACTTTTTCCGATCACATACCGCCTCCGGATGAGACTCTGGAGGAAACGGTAGAGAAATACGAAAAGGATCACTACAAGGTGACGCTGAGAAATATCGAAAGCATTGGGATACCAGTCATTGCAATGATCAATGGACATTGTATCGGCGCCGGCGCCGATATAGCAGCCGCATGTGATTTCAGATATGGCGCATCTGGTCTGAAGATTGGACTGCCTCCCGTAAAGATAAACGTAGTCTACAATGAAGAGGGCATAGGGCGTGTAATCAGAACTGTGGGTCTTGCCAGGGCAAAGGAGATGTTTTTTTTAGGTAATAACATCTCGTCCGAGGAGGCATACTCACTGGGTTTCCTCAACAAGGTTCTTCCCCGGGAAGAGCTTGAGGAGTTTACCATGGGAATTGCCAGAAGCCTCATTGCAACTGCGCCACTTGCCTTAAAAGGCATGAAAAAAATATTCTCTTACTACATTGAGCAACAAATGCTAAGTGAAAAGAGGGTTGAGGATGCCACACGGTTAGCTGTAGAAGCAATGAGGAGTGAAGATCTGGTTGAGGCGGTGGAGGCCTTCATGCAAAAGCGAAAGCCTGTTTACAAGGGAAAGTGATCTACGTATCCCGGATTCAAGGTTCAACGGTATCAGCTCAATGAATAGCGGAAGGCATATGGCAGAAGCATGTAGCGGAAGGCATATGGCAGAAGCATGTAGCGGAAGGCTTCAGCCTTCCATGTGCTTCAGTCATACTGTGCTACGCGAATATGGAGACCTGAAGGTCTCCGCTACAGGGGGGGCTGTGCAAAGCTCAAAGGCGTAACCTCTACGTCCAAACCCCGCTTCCAGAAGATGGAGGCGGCTACGTGTCTGGATTTGCCCCTATTTATTGAACTGATACGTTCAACGGTTGAAGGAATAGAATCGATTTGATTGGAACTCTCTTAACCGTGAACCTGGAACCGTGAAACCGGAACCCAATTGAGGTATGACGACCAACCGTGAATCGTGGAACCGTGAACCTGAGTAGTTACATATGAGTAACCCGATGGTTTTATCTCTCAGAGATTGCTATCGTTGCAAAAAATAATATACATAAAAAGGAGGCTTAATAGTATGGCAACAGAACGGAGAACAACGCTGGAGGGAATTACTGTTGCGGATTTCAGCCACGCATTAGCCGCGCCTTATGGTGTGGCGCTGCTGGCTGATATGGGCGCCAATGTTATAAAATTTGAAGGACCTCGCGGCGATCCCATGCGCTATGTGGCCGGGGGCACCTGGAATGTCATGACTAACCGCAATAAGCGAAATATCTCTCTGGATCTTAAGAGTGATAAAGGCAAAGAGGTGGCAAAACGCATTCTCAGTAAGGCAGATGTCCTGGTGGAAAGTTTTACCCCTGGCGCTATAGAGAGGCTGGGCTTTGGATACGATGCTGTGAAAGAATATAACCCTAAGATCATTTACTGTTCCATATCCGGTTTTGGTCAGACAGGGCCGTATCGAAATCTGCGCGGCTTTGATGTCGTTGCTCAGGCCGCATCTGGTCTGATGTTGAATACAGGCGATGCAGACAGGCCGCCGGTGCGTGTCGGCACATCAACAGTCGATTTAGGTTCCGGCACAATCCTGGCTTTTGCGATAGTCCTGGCAATAATTGATCGGCAAAAAACCGGCAAAGGTCAGAGGATAGACGTAAGCCTTTTTGAAACAGCGCTGTCCTGGATGTCCCAATATGCGCTTGGATATGTTATGACCGGCCAGCTTCCCCAGAGACTGGGCTCCGGATTTGCCGCCTTCTGTCCTTATAAAGTTTATGAGACATCCGATGGTTATGTCTTTATCGGTTGTGCCGGAGATAAGATGTTCAAAGACTTCTGCGAGACCTTCGATATCTCAGAACTGAAAGACCCGAAGTATGACGGAATTATAGCCCGTCTTGAAGACAGGGAAAAAATTGATGATATTGTTCAGAAGGCTATGAAAAATTATGAGGCTAAGGATATTGTGGAACGATTGCAAAAGGCGGGAGTGCCCTGTTCACCTGTAAACAGCGTGAAGGATACATTAGAAGATCCTCATGCGGAGGCGCGCGGTATCTATGCCTCTATGACTCATCCCCAGGGTGGGCCCGTAAAATTTACACATACACCAATCATGCGAGACGGCAAATTTGCCGAAATATACTCCCATTCACCTGCCCTCGGTGAACATACCCGTAATATCCTGACTGAGGTGGGCTATTCAGATAGTGAAATTGATGGGTTATTATCTTCAGGTGTTGCTGTGGCGGCGGAAAAATAGATAAAATGTGTAGGCGTTAAATAGTGCCTGACCGAAAACCTCGTTCAGGCACGGTTTTGAGTTTTGGGTTTCGAATTTTGAGTTTACTCGTTCCCATGTTCCTGCGTGGGAATGCATACCAAACAAACAACGAGGAACAAGCAAAGGCTTCGGCGTGAACTCAGCCGAACGGTAATCCCCCTATTTATTGAGTTAGTAACTACTCAGGTTGTCAGGTTCACGGTTCAACGGTTCAACGGTTGGTCGCATCCAGTTCGTATGGTGGATTAAGGAGCGTGAGAGACGAATCCACCTAAGCGATTAGAGTTTTCGGTGGATTCGCTCTGCTTAATCCACCCTACAAACTTCCGTGCAAAACAGTTTGCGTATCGCAAGAACCGGGGGAGCATATGTCATACCCCCCTAAAGAGGAACTCCGCATTCATCTGGAAATGAGCCTTTCTTTCATCAGCTTAACCGTGAACCTCTGAACCGTGAACCTGAGTAGTTACTTGAGTTGATACTTATAGATGATAGAAATTGCGATCCCCGGTGTAGGAAAATTAAAAGTAAAACATCTGATTTTGGATCTGAACGGCACCATTGCCCTGGACGGGATAATAATTGAGGGAGTAAAGGAAAGGCTCGATCGATTAAGTCTGTTGCTCGATATTTTTATTGTTACTTCTGACACCATGCATAGCGCTGAGAGAGTGACAGGGAATTTAAATGTAAGATTGTGCAAACTAAAAAAGAGCGCTGGAGGCATCCAGAAACTCGAATTTATCAGGAAGTTAGGAGAAAGGGAGACCATATCGATAGGAAACGGTTCCAATGATGTTCTTATGCTGAGAGAATCCCTGATTGGAATTGGGATATTGGGAAGTGAAGGAGCATCGGTAGATGCGGTAATGGCCTCTGATGTGATCGTTTCCGATGTAAATGATGCTCTTGATCTTTTGCTCAAACCGGATAGATTGGTGGCTACACTGAGAAAGTGAAAATCTCTCCGGCCCAGATCTAAAATTCTCACGCAAAGACCGCAAAGGACGAAAAAGAAAATCTCAGTGCCTTTGCGTGAGTCTTCAACTCCAGTTAACCCTTGTGTTGACGTTGCCTTGGCGAAATAACTTTAGCTCTTGGCTTACAAGAACAGTTTCTCTGCACTCTCTGGGAGTTCTGCGGTGAACGCGCTTACGTTTTTTGATTTTAAGGCAATTTAGACTTGACATACCGTTTAAGCTGATATAGAAAATAAGTATCAGCTCAATAAATAGGGGCAACCCCCAATATGTAAGAGTAATTGTGAATCTTAGCCATTCACGGCTTGAAACTTGAAATTGGAAATTAGAAATTTGGGAGAGATGAAACGAATTTATGAGTTGACAGACTTCGGCGTGGGCTCAGCCGAGCAGTACAAAAGCATGAAGGCTGAATTTCCAATTTCTAATTTCTAATTTCAATGTTCGGTGAACGCTTATCGTAGTTCGAGACCAACACTTTAAAAATGTAATCCCCCTATTTATTGAGCTGATACCAAAATATCTTGTTAAAGGCCCCTATATGAAAATTTTGGTTATTGGCGGCAGTGGCCAGCTCGGTTGGGAACTGTGCAGGGAAGGAAGTTCTCAGGGTTTCGACATCGTATCCCTGGATATTCCCGGGTTCGATATTACCGATTGTCGCTCAGTTAAAAAAGCTGTGTGCTTGACCGGAGCCTCTTTGGTTATTAATGCGGCCGCTTATACAGCCGTTGATCAGGCAGAATCTGAACCGGAAACAGTCTTTGCAGTAAACCGTGACGGTCCGCTGCACCTGGCGTCAACATGCGCCGAAATCAAAATTCCTCTCATTCATGTTTCCACAGACTATGTCTTTGACGGCGCTAAATCGGGGCCGTATCTTGAGACAGATACCGTTTCTCCCCTGGGAGTTTACGGCAAAAGCAAGGCGGCGGGTGAAGCGGCGGTAATGGATTGTCTTTCAGAGCATATTATTATACGCACCTCCTGGCTCTATGGAGTTCATGGCAGTAATTTTGTCAAGACCATGCTCCGTCTTGGGCGGGAAAAAGAGGAGTTGAGGGTGGTGGCCGATCAATACGGCTGCCCCACCTATGCGGCCGATCTTGCCGGTGGCATACTGTCAATTGCAAGGCAGATTGACAAACGACATGATATAAAATGGGGAACATATCATTATTGCGGCAGTGGGGCGACTTCCTGGCATGGTTTTGCGGAAAAGATTTTTGATCTTGCAGGGAAATATGATTCATTCACCGTGAAAAAGATAGAGCCCGTTACAACGGTCAGCTACCCAACTCCGGCAAGAAGACCCGTAAACTCGGTTCTCGATTGTTCTTTACTGAACAAGAATTTCGGCATCAGTCCACCGCCATGGCATGAGAGCCTCGATGCCATGTTGCGGAAATACTTTCAAAAGACGTAGTCAGGAAGCCCTGGTGAAAGTTCGAAAGAATATCAGTTGTTCAATCAGGGGTAATGTCCGGGACAAAGATCCGAACATGTGGCTGCGCAGGATTGAATCGGCCACAATATCCCCTGATGAAGTGATAAAAGATGAAAGTCCGAAAACAACCTTAAAGGTGACTATCCCTCCCTGGGGGGAACTATGCCTGCAGATATACAAGCTGGATACGAGAAGGATCATCCTCTCGCTTTTCCGCGGATCGAGAGGGAAAAGAATATGGACATTTTCCGGTGATCTTCTGGAAAATAATATCCCTGTTCCCGAACCGGTGCTCTTTCTGGAAATAAAGAGAGGTGTTTTCGTAATCAAAAGCTATATCGCCTCGCGCTGGATTGAAAGGGCGCAGAATCTTGGCAGTCTTGCTCTAAAAAGAGATATATCCCGCAACTCCGATCTTAAATCAAAACTCTTAAGTGGTGTGGATATCTGTGGCAGACTTCATAATTCAGGTTTCGTGCATGGTGATCTCAAGTGGTCCAACTTCTTATATGTCCCAGGAAAGGATTCCAATGTCGTATTAACAGACCTTGACTTTTTAAAGAGATCCTCTTCCCTCCGTTTCCAGGGAAGAGACTTTGCCAGGTTCGTCTTGTCCGCACTGGAACGTCAATCCGATCCCGAACTGGAAGAGATGCTGATAGATCGTTATCTAAGAGGGAGAAACTCGACAAGCGTTTTGATAGAAAAAGGTATCAGAAGGCGCATTGCCGAAAAGAGAAAAAAGTATGAATGGAGATCGACTGCGTCCCGCAAACTATGAAAGGCTGGGTAAAAGTAGAAAAAAAGTCGTTTCGTGGATATTTAGAGATATACCATCGTCCCGGAGAGGATAAATGGGTGGATATTGCTGTTTCTTACTGGGAAGGAGGGATGACACACCTCACCAAAGTTGAAAGTTCCCAATTCGCGGTCGTCCACGAGGGCAATGTCGGGGTGCTTTCCTGCTATTTTAAGCGGTATCTGATCAGAGACTACAGAGACGGGATCAAGCATATAATAAGGCCGTCAAGGGCCCGGCGAGCGCTCAGAGGCGATGAAAAGGTTCAATCGTATGGTTTTAATTCCCCTCGTGCCCTGTGTCTCATAGAAGAACGCATATCCGGTCTTTTGCGGCAAAGCGTTCTTGTTACCGAGTCCATTAAAGATGCCCCCAGCGTAAGTTATTGGATAAATCAAGGGTTTGCCGATTCACCGGAGCTGAGACAGCAGTTCCTGGAGGACTTTGGGCATGTGGCAGGCGTATGGCATTCAAAAGGGTTGCATCATGGCGATATGCGCCTCGGCAACATTCTTTGCAGCTTCTCCAATGGTAAGTCTGTGTTTTACTGG
>JAUWQS010000406.1 GCA_030610915.1 Pseudomonadota bacterium
TTTTATTATAATTGCCACAGGCGCCCGGAAGCCGCGCATGATTCCTGTTCCCGGCAGTGAGAGGGCAATTGCGGCGCTGGATTTTCTCAGGTTAAGCAAGATGAATCGGGCAGAGGCAGGAAAACGGGTCGTGGTTATTGGTGCAGGCAATGTCGGTTGTGATGCGGCGGCGGAAGCGGCCAGGCTCGGCGCTATAGATATTACCCTGATCGATATCCAGGAACCGGCATCATTCGGAACGGAGCGCCGAAATGCAGAGGCTGCCGGCGCCCATTTTCTCTGGCCGAGATTCTGTAGCGCAATTACCGGTAAGGGGGTGGAATTAGAGGGTGGAGAGATTCTGCCGGCGGATACTGTCATTGTATCCATAGGCGATCAGCCCGACCTGAGCTTTCTGCCGGAGGACATAGAGACTGAGCAGGGGTTCATAGTGGTTAGTGAACAGTTTCAAACCAGTGATCCCCATGTCTTTGCCATAGGCGATACGGTGAGGCCAGGGTTGCTGACCGAGGCTATCGGAGCCGGCAGAAAGGCCGCGGCAGCTATCAATTCTTTATTGACTGGAGAGAAGGAAAGTTTTAGAAAGTTACCTCAGATAGATCCGGCGCGGGTTAAACTGGAATACTACGATCCCCGTGTCGCAGTTTTTGATGATATATCGAAGTGCGCGAAGCAGTGTGCTTCCTGTGGCGTATGCAGGGACTGTGGTCTTTGCGAGGCCATCTGCCCGGAAAATGCGATTTCGCGCCGGCAGCTCGAGGGGGAGGATTATGAATATATTTCAGATCCTGAGCGCTGTATCGGTTGCGGTTTTTGCGATGGCGCCTGTCCATGCGGCATCTGGCGGCTTGTAGAAAACGAGCCGTTTTAGGTTGTTAGGTTGCTTTTCCTTAAGCCTGAGGAACGGGGACGAATTAACTTTCCCAAGCATAAATATAAAAAATTTTGATACTTGTAGGGGCAACCCCCTGTGGTTGCCCAGCATTGTATGATCGATTTGTAATCGGGCAGGCACAGGGGCCTGCCCCTACGGTTCCTGTTTAAAATATTTTGCGTTACTACTTTTGCGTAGGGCGGGGTTTTACACCCCGCCGGAGAATCTACAAGAATAGTTTCTCTGCGAGTTCTGCGCTCTCTGCGGTGAATGGTTACTTGCCAAAATAAAAAAGGAGGATTTGCTATGATTGAATGCAGGACAAAAGAGGATGTATTGAAAGCTGTCAAAGAACAGGATGTCAGTTTTATCCAGTTCTGGTTTACCGATGTGCTTGGAATGCTGAAGACATTCAGCGTTACGCCATTAGAATTGGAAGAAGGTCTGGAAGAAGGTATGGGATTTGATGGTTCTTCAATAGAGGGATTCTGTCGTATCGAGGAGAGTGATATGATTGCCAAACCTGATCCAATCACCTTTAAGTTGATTCCCTGGAGACCCAGTGAACGGCCGGTTGCGTGTATGTTCTGTGACATACTCAATCCTGATGGAACCCCATATGAAGGTGATCCACGCTATGCCTTAAAGAAAATGATCAAAAAGACAGGCGATCTCGGTTATACCTGCTATGTGGGGCCGGAGCTTGAGTATTTCTACTTTGCGGATGATTCTTCACCTGATATCCTGGACCGCGGCGGGTATTTTGACGGACTTCCCGTTGACCGCGGCACCGATCTCCGCCGGCAGACCATCTTCGCATTGGATAAAATGGGTATTCGGGTCGAATACAGCCACCACGAAGTAGCTCCGAGTCAGCATGAGATCGATCTTCGTTATCTGGATGCCTTAAGCATGGCGGATGCCGTGATGACCTACCGCACTACAGTAAAGGAGATCGCCCGCCAGAACGGCGTATACGCCACCTTTATGCCGAAACCGATATTCGGTGAGAACGGCAGTGGTATGCACGTACACCAATCACTCTTCAGAGGGGAAAGGAATGCCTTTTTCGATGCTACAGACAGGTGTCACTTGTCGAAGGAAGGAAAACATTATATCGCGGGACTTCTGAAACATGCCCCTGAGATTACAGCGGTCGCCAACCAGTGGGTAAACTCTTATAAACGGCTTGTGCCCGGCTATGAAGCGCCTGTTTATGTCTCCTGGGCGCTGCGCAACCGTTCCGCTTTGATCCGTGTTCCCATGTATAAGCCTGGAAAGGAAACGGCAACACGTATGGAATTCCGGTCGGCAGATCCTGCCTGTAATCCCTATCTGACCTTTGCGGTTATGTTGGCCGCGGGTCTGAAGGGAATTGAAGGGGAATATCAAATTCCAGAGCCTGTTGAAGAGGATATTTACGAGATGAATGAAAAGGCCAGGGCAGATGCCGGCATTACATCCCTGCCCGGCAGTCTCTTTGAGGCCATCGTGCTTGCATCCGAGAGCGAGGTCGTAAAAGGAGCCCTGGGAGATCACATCTTTGAAAAATTCATAGCGAACAAAAAGGTTGAATGGGATCAATTTCGCACTCATGTGAGCCAGTATGAGATTGACCGCTACCTTCCT
>JAUWQS010000140.1 GCA_030610915.1 Pseudomonadota bacterium
ACAAAACTCATGACTGGTTTAACTGCTGACTGCACCGGTCTGGATATTGATGAAAGAGGGTTTTTATTACAGACACGGCCTGCGTTCGGCGGCAATATCATGGCTACCATCGTAACCGAGCAGCACAGGCCTCAGATGTCCACAGTCCGCCCGCATGTGATGCCCATGCCGGACAGGGATTCTTCGCTCAAGGGTCGGATTATTCGTGAGTCTCTCCAGCTCAGAGAAGAAGATTTTGCTGTCAAGATACTGAAGGTTATCAAAGACAAAAAGGGCAAGGACACGGATATAGGTCTGGAGGCGGCGGAGATTATCGTCTCCGGTGGTGCCGGTATGAAGACGAAAGAAAACTTTCATATTCTACAGGAATTGGCCGATGAACTGGGTGGTATTGTGGGCGCTTCACGTAGAACTGTGGATGCCGGCTGGATGCCTCCGGAACGTCAGGTGGGGCAGACCGGCAAGACTGTCAGGCCAAAGATATACATTGCGTGCGGGGTTAGCGGCGCTATACAACACCTGGTGGGTATGCAGGACTCGGATATGATAATTGCTATAAATAACGATGAAAATGCGCCTATCTTTGAGGTATCCACCTATGGGATTGTTGGAAATCTCTTCAAGGTGGTTCCCGCAATTACCAGACGCATTAAGGAGTTGCGCTTAAAAGAGTAAACAGAGGGAATTTATGTCAACCAACGCCACAATATTTGCCGTTATCTTTGCAGCCGCCTTATTATTATTCTGCTGGAGCTGTTTTAATCGTTTCCGCTTACTGACCCTGGGTAAACCGGACGATCGCTTCAGTCACGCCGGCAGGCGTCTCCTGAATATGTTTTTATTTGCATTTGGCCAGAAGCGGGTGATCAGCAGGCCATTTGGAGTGAACCATTTTTTTCTCTTCTGGGCATTTATAATCTTATTGATTGCCAACGCGGAATTCTGTCTGCACTGTCTCTTTCCGGATGCTATCAGCCTCTCGCTTCTTCCAGGCAGACTCTATTGCACACTGGCCTTTATTTTTGATATAGCGTCGCTCGCGGCGCTGGTCTGTGTTTGTATTGCATATGTCCGCCGCATTGTATTTCCGCCCGATTACATAGATGCAAGAAGTCCTGATGCATTTATTATTCTCGGGATGGTTGCTGTCCTGATGATCTGTTTTTTCGGTTTGCACGGCAGCGAGATAGCCCAAGGGATTGAAGGCGCATCAAAATACATGCCCATATCCAGCCTTGCGGCTTTTGCTTTCTTTCCCGGCATGACGGAAGACAGCCTTATAATGTCCGCAGACATCTTCTGGTGGGCTCATGCCCTGATACTGCTTGGGTTTTTAAATTATCTTCCATACAGCAAGCATATGCACATACTCACAGCCATCCCGAACTGTTTTTTCCGAAGTCTGGAGAAGGTTGCAACCCAGCCCCGGGAAGAGTTTAAAAAAGGCAACACATTTGGCGTTGAGCAAGTGGACCAGTTCAGATGGAAAGACCTTTTTGATTCCTATTCCTGCACTGAATGTGGTCGCTGTCAGGATGTCTGTCCGGCTGACAGTACCGGTAAACCGCTCAATCCACGGCTGCTTATCCATGATTTGAAAGTAAATCTGCTTGCCAATGGTCCGCTTATGATTAAAGGTAAGAAACCTGTATTGCCTTTGATAAGTGGTGAACAGGAGGGCAGCGTTTCCGAAGATGCTATATGGTCATGCACCACCTGCGGGGCCTGCATGGAAGTGTGCCCGGTGTTTATTGAACATGTGCCCAAAATTGTCGATATGCGCAGGCACCTGGTGGAGATGGAAGCCAAATTTCCGGAAGAGCTGCTGAATCTATTTGAAAACATAGAACAGCGCAGCAACCCTTGGGGAATCGCTCCTTCAGAGCGGGTCAAGTGGTGTGCCGAAATTGACGCAAGGCCTTTTGAGACCGGCAAAACCGAGTACCTATACTTTGTAGGTTGCTCCGGCGCATTCGACTCGCGCGGGAGACTGGTATCTCTCGCTGTTGCCAGGATATTGGATGCGGCCGGTATCTCCTGGGGAATCCTCGGCAAAGATGAGAAGTGCTGTGGAGATAGTGTCCGTCGTCTGGGCAATGAATTCGTATTTGATCGTACTGCAAGAGAGAATATCAGGATGTTTCAGGAAAGGGGTGTTAAGAAGATCATTGTCAACTGTCCTCATGGATACAGTACCTTGAAGAATGATTATGCCCAGTACGGTGCCGAGCTGGAAGTTATACATTACGCGGAATTGATCAACAGGCTGATCAAAGAGGGGAGACTGAAGTTGAACGGGACAGATGGTCTTGGCAATGTGGTATATCATGATCCCTGTTATCTTGGTCGTTATAACGGGATTTACGAAGCTCCGCGCGAGGTTATCGCTTCGGTTACAGGCAAAAGACCTGCAGAAATGGAACACCATCATGAAAATTCCTTTTGCTGTGGCGCCGGTGGGGGACGTATGTGGATGGAAGAAAATATTGGCGAACGCATCAATATAGTGCGCGTTAGGGAGGCAATGGAGAAAAACCCAGATATAATTGGCGTGTGTTGTCCTTATTGTATGACCATGTTTGAAGATGGACTAAAAGATGAAAAAGCCGACCATAAAGTGAAGGTTATGGATCTGGCTGAGATTGTAGCCGGGGCATTGAAAAAAGAGTAGTTCCCACAAAGCAGCGCCAGCATAACAAAGAACGAATGATAAAATGTTTTGTGACGGCTCTGCCGCTGATGTAAGAGTAAGGCAGAGCCTGGGAACGAGGGGGAAGCGATCCTAACTCTTGGCTTACAAGAATAGTTTCTCTGCGCTCTCTGCGGTGAACGCTTACGAGGAGATTTTGCATTGAACAAGATAACGGAAAAGTTTTATCTATCGGAGAATGTGGTCAGGATGGTTATTTCCGCCCCTGAAATAGCGAAAAAGAGGAAGGCTGGCCAGTTCGTCGTTATTATGACCGACGAAAAGGGTGAGAGAATACCTCTGACTATTGCGGATTCCGATGCAGAGAAGGGAACGATCACCATTATCTTTCAGATTGTAGGGAAGACAACCGCATGCCTGGCCGCGCTGAATACCGGAGATAATATCAGCGGGGTGCAGGGGCCCCTTGGCAATCCAACCGAGATAGACAATTTTGGGACTGCCATATGTATAGGCGGCGGAGTCGGAGTTGGAGTCGTTTACCCGATAGCCGTTTCATTGAGGAAGGCCGGTAACAGAGTTGTCTCCATCATAGGAGCAAGGACCAGGGATCTCCTGATACTAAAAGATGAAATGAAGAATACAAGCGATGAACTCATCGTGACCACGGATGACGGCAGTTATGGATTTCACGGTTTTGTGAGTGGCGCGCTGCAAAATATGATCGATTCGGACGAAAAGATCGACAGGGTATTTGCCATAGGGCCTGTGCCGATGATGCAGGCAATATGTAATGTTACAAGACCTTATAAGATTAAGACAATAGTCAGCCTCAATCCGATTATGGTGGATGCCACCGGCATGTGCGGCGCCTGCCGTGTATCTGTGAAGGGTGAAACGAAGTTTGCATGCGTGGATGGCCCTGAGTTTGATGGTCACGAGGTTGATTTTAATCTGTTGGCAAGCCGCCTCAGGATGTATCTAAATCAGGAAAGAGAATCGGTGGAAAGATGCAAATGTGGAAGACATGAAGGATAAGATTCCAAGACAGGGTATGCCCGAACAGGATCCGAAGGTGCGGGTCCGCAATTTCGACGAAGTGCCGTTAGGCTATACCGAAGAGATGGCCGTTGCCGAGGCAAAAAGATGTATCCAGTGTAAGAAACCCTTATGCATTGGAGGATGTCCGGTAGATGTGGATATACCCGGCTTTATAAAACTGATCGCCGAGAGGAACTTTTCCGCGGCTGCTCGCAGGCTCAAGGAGACAAACTGCCTTCCCGCTGTCTGCGGCAGAGTATGTCCACAGGAAGATCAGTGTGAAAAGCTTTGTGTCCTTGGAAAAAAAGGGGAACCGGTGGCCATTGGGATGCTCGAACGTTTTGCAGCCGACTATGAGCGCGAGTCCGGGGATATAACAGTTCCGGAGGTTGCCGGATCCACCGGCAAAAAAGTAGCGGTTGTGGGGGCAGGCCCTGCAGGATTGACAATAGCGGGGGATCTGGTTAAACTTGGCCACGAGGTTACTATCTTTGAGGCTCTTCATAAGGCTGGCGGGGTTCTGGTGTACGGCATCCCGGAATTTCGTCTCCCCAAAAAAATCGTGGAGGCGGAGGTTGATTATCTAAAAAAATTGGGAGTAAAGATCGTAACCAATACCGTGATCGGGAGATTAAAGACGGTGGACGAACTTTTTGAAGAGGGATTTGGCGCCGTCTTTCTTGGTGTCGGTGCCGGCGCCCCCGTCTTTATGCATATTCCAGGGGAGAACCTGTCCGGTATCTATTCAGCCAATGAATATCTTACCAGATCCAATCTGATGAAGGCCTATAAATTCCCGGAATATGATACGCCGATAGTTCGGGGCAAAAACGTGGCTGTAGTCGGCGGTGGCAATGTCGCCATGGATTCGGTACGGACAGCGCTGAGGCTGGGCGCTGAGAATGCTTATATTATTTATCGCCGCACGGAGGTCGAGATGCCGGCCAGGATTGAGGAGGTGCATCATGCCAAAGAAGAGGGTGTTCAGTTCAAGCTTCTTACCAATCCTGTAGAGTATATAGGTGATAAAGATGGCTGGGTGAAGGAAATGAAGTGCCTAAAGATGAAGTTGGGTGAACCGGATGAGTCTGGGAGACGAAGGCCCGTTCCAATAAAAGGTTCCGAGTTTGTTATGGACGTGGATACGGTTGTAGTCGCCGTTGGGACAATGGCAAATCCCATCATTCCTGCCACAACGCCTGGATTAGGGACAAATCGGTGGGGGCACATCACGGTAAAAGGTGAAAACGGTGAAACCAGCCGCCGGGGAGTTTATGCAGGCGGTGATATAGTAACAGGCGCGGCAACTGTGATCCTTGCTATGGGCGCCGGAAGAAAGGCGGCAAGGGCGATCGATGAGTACTTGAAGAGTTAGTTACATAATTTGTAACTACTCAGGTGGATAGGCTGAAGGCTGAAGACTGTTAGTCCCTTAATTGTGAAATTCGTGCAAAAATGGCAAAAGAATTTAGTAACAATTCACCGCAGAGAACACAGAGAACGCAGAGACAACAAAACAATTAACATAGAATTAACTGGCGGGCGGGTGGCATGGACAAACTTGTTTGTCCGTGCCACCCACTCGTCTTTCAGCTTTGTGCTCTTCCGGCCCCCTCAGCCTTCAGTCTAAATAGCTTCAGCCTGACTACCTGAGTAGTTACATAATTTTAATATTTGCAATCAGGAAACGAAAAGGGGTCAAAGATAATTCTTGACCCCTTTCTTTTATTTCAAACTGTT
>JAUWQS010000332.1 GCA_030610915.1 Pseudomonadota bacterium
CGGCTGTGGTTACCTTTAAAGAAGATCGTATTACAGACTGGCTGTCGAAGGGCGCTAAACCGACGTTAACCGTTTCACAGTTGCTCGAAAAAAAAGGAATTGCGGCTAATAAGGGTCTGTCATAAAGAGCTGCCCCGACAAGTTGTTGTTTTGTCGGCACGATGTAGTGGCGAATCTTGTATTCGCCCTGCTCACGGCGATCACAAGGATCGCCCCTACGAAAAACAATATAATCACAGACTGAAAGTCCGTCCGAAGGGCGCTAATTAAATATGGGGGGTGCTGGTTAGAAATCGACAGTGATCTCAGCGCCGCGATTGAGCTTTTTAGGTATCAGCTCGATGAATAGCGGAAGGCATATGGCAGAAGCATGTAGCGGAAGGCTTCAGCCTTCCATGTGCTTCAGCCTTCCATGTGCTTCAGCCTTCCATGTGCTTCAGCCTTCCATGTGCTTCAGCCTTCCATGTGCTTCAATCATACTGTGTTACGTGAATATGGAGACCTGAAGGTCTCCGCTACAAGGGGCTGTGCAAAGCTCAAAGGTGTAATCTCTACGCCCAAACCACGCTTCCGGAAGATGGAGGCGGTTACGTGTCTGGATTTGCCCCTATTTATTGAGCTACTACCTTTTTAGTATGGTGAGTTCCACCGGCTTTCAAGCCTATGGATAGGAAGGCGCCGGCTTATGAAACCGGCCTCATTGAAGCAGGAACAGTTGCCGAGATTTTTTGTTCAAGTTTTTGTTCATCAGTGTTTTAACTTACTGGAAATCAGTGGAGGTTGTTACGATGAAAGATTTGATCAAGTACATTGCTCAAGCGTTGGTAGATAATCCTGATGCGGTGGAGGTTTCCGAGGTGGCAGGGGAGCAGACTTCTGTTATTGAGTTGAGAGTTGCAAAAGAAGATCTGGGCAAGGTTATCGGCAAACAGGGTAAAACTGCAAAGGCCATGAGGTCGATCTTGAGCGCTGCATCAGCCAAGATACGGAAAAGGTCTGTTCTGGAGATTATTGAGTAAAAAATTGGTGACCGGATACCGCAGAGCTCGCAGAGAGCGCAGAGAAACTATTAAGAAGGTTCAACGGTTAAAAGATATGTAACCGTTCACAGTTTACAGTTATCGGTTCACGGTTGAAAAAAACTGTGAACTGTGAACCGGCAACCGTGAACGGTTACTAAAATGTATTCAGCAGGAAACAAACCGGCTTTCCCTTGCCATTCTTTTAACAGTAAAGATTTTTCTTACTCTGCGTCCTTTGCGGCTCTGCGGTGAATGAATACCAAAATTGGGGCGTCTTATTTTATGGATCTTCTCGAGGCAGGAAAGATTGTTAAACCCCATGGTCTCAATGGCCGTATGAAGGTGGTTTCGTATCTCGAAGCGGGGAGTGTACTCGAGTCGCTCGAAGAGGTCTTTATAAAGAATGGAAACCAGAAAGCGAAACTCGAGAATGTAAAAAGCATCAAACTTAATAAAAAGGGCTTTCTTCTTGAATTAGAAGGTGTGGAAGATATTGATACTGCAAGTGCGCTGGCAGGATGCCAGGTTTTGATACCTTCTGATAAATTAGAGGAGTTGCCCGAAGGCGAATATTATTGGCGGGATATTGTAGGGCTTGAGGTTCAGACTTACGATGGTGAGATTCTTGGCAGGATTGTGAGGGTTTTTCCCACAGGAGGCAACGATGTTTATGTGTGCACGGGCGGAGAAAGAGAAATCCTATTACCTGCGGTTGCTGATATAATCCGGGAAGTGGATATAGAAAATGGCATTATGGTTGTCAGTTTGCCTGAAGGTTTATAAATAGTGCAGACATCGTTAAATAGTCGAGTGAGCGGAAATTGCAAACAATTCAGCATCGAAGCCCAAAGCTGAAAGCTCAAAGCTCAAAGGAAAAGGGACTTAAGCATCTTGGTTTTCAATCTTTCACCTTTCAGCCCGGGTAGTTGCGCATGGCCAAACGAGTTTGTCCATGCCACCCGCCTTTGAGCTTCAAGCTTTCAGCTTTCAATAGCCTGCTTGCTTGAATAACAACTACTCGACGAGGTCTGAATAAGATGATCCGGTTTGATATATTGTCTCTTTTCCCCGGAATGTTTGAGTCTCCCTTTGATTACAGCCTGTTGAAAAAAGCCCGTGAAAAAGGACTGGTGGAGATAAATCTTCACGATATCCGCAGCTTTGCCGTGGATAAGCACAGGACTTGTGATGACTATCCTTATGGCGGAGGCGGTGGAATGGTTATGAAGGTAGAGCCTGTTGCCAGGGCGTTGGATTTTATAGCAACGGGGAGAACAGAGACTGAGGTTATTCTCCTTACGCCGCAGGGTGAGACCTTTAATCAGAAAATTGCGGAGGAACTTTCCAGGTTTTCGAGGATAATTCTCATCTGTGGTCATTATGAAGGTGTGGATGAGAGGATAAGGGAGTATCTCGCAGATAGAGAAATTTCCATCGGTGATTATGTTCTGACCGGAGGGGAATTGCCGGCGATGATTGTGGTCGATGCTGTTTCCCGCCTGATTCCGGGAGTTTTGAGCAATAGAGAGTCTGTCCTGTTTGACTCTTTTTCTACAGGGTTTCTGGAATATCCCCATTACACGCGTCCGAGAGAGTATAGAGGTTGGGGTGTTCCTGATGTGCTGCTTTCAGGAAATCATAAGGAGATAGATAGATGGAGGCGCAGGGGAGCTCTTAAAAGGACGCTTATGAAAAGACCTGATTTGCTGCTGGAAAAGGCAGAGCTGTCGGATGAGGACAGGGAGGAACTTAGAGAGTTAGAGGTTGCCTGTGTTAAAGAGTGTGGCAAACGACAAAAATTTAATTGAGTAATTTGGGTTGGGAGCATAAGAATGAATCAAATCGAGATGATAGAAAAAGAACAGATGAGATCGGATATTCCTGATTTCAAATCGGGTGATACCGTTAAGGTGCATGTAAGGATTATCGAAGGTCAAAAGGAGAGGATACAGGTCTTTGAGGGTGTTACGATAAGGAGAAGAGCGGGAGGCTGTCGAGCGAGTTTTACTGTAAG
>JAUWQS010000507.1 GCA_030610915.1 Pseudomonadota bacterium
AAGGGTCAAAATGACATATTCGTCGAATTTGACTTTTTACGAGTTCATTAAAATTGAATGCGTTCATCAATAGTACAAAAGCATGAAGGCCAAATTTCTAATTTCTAATTTCAACATTCAGTGAATGCTTACGTTATTTGAGAGGGCCACATTGCTCATGGCAGGGACTGCAAAGATAGAAAGGAAGACTACGGAGACAGAGATAACAGTCGATGTAAATCTCAGCGGGACGGGAAAGGGTGAGATATCTACAACCATACCTTTTTTCGATCATATGCTTCGTCTTTTGACAAGACATGGTTTTTTCGATCTGACCGTGAAGGGAAAAGGTGATACCGATGTAGATTATCACCACCTTGTTGAGGATATTGGGATATGTCTTGGCGAAGCTGTAAAAGAAGCTTTGGGCAATAAAGAGGGGATAGCCCGCTTTGGCTCGGCCGTTGTTCCAATGGATGAGTGCCTCTGCAGTGTTGATCTGGATATCTCGGGAAGACCTTATCTTGTTTTCAATGTGAACTTTGGTCGAAAAAAAATTAAAGACTTTGATCCTGATCTCTTCAGAGATTTTTATAAGTCTTTTTCTGATCACAGCGGGATAACTTTGCATATTAACATGGTATATGGCAGCAATAATCACCATATGGCGGAGGCAGTTTTCAAGGCCTTTGCCAGGGCGCTCCGCCAGGCGGTTTCCATTGATGATAGAGTAAAAGGTGTACTTTCAACAAAGGGAGTTTTATAAAATTGACGTAATTACTCAGGTTCACGGTTCCACGGCTCACGGTTCAAGTAGTCGATTATACTCAACACGGCCATAGCTTACGTTTTTTGAGTCAGTCAAAATTGCACAGAATATGTAGCGGAAGGCTTTAGCCTTCCACATGTATTGGCACGTAGCACGTAGCGGAAAGCTTTAACCTCCACCAAAAGAGAATGGAGACCTAAAGGTCTCCGCTACACGGGGTTCGATTTATCGAACCCGAAAGCCGAACGGAGCGGATAAATCCGCCCCCTACAGCCGTAAGCATCAGATCGGTAAATAGGCTGATGGCTGAAGGAAAAACAACCTAACAGCCTACAGCCTAAACAGCCTGAGTAGTTACGGTCAACGAAAGAGAGGTAACCCTGAATGGTGAACTTTGAACCTGTAAACGCTTACTTGCGGGTGTTATGCCTTTTTTGTATTATTTTCCTTTCGAGTTGCTCTCCCGAAGCAGGTGTCAAATTAGATTTTGCCGGGAAGGATGAGACTGCCTTCAGGAGGGTGGCTGTTGTTCCATTTCAAATAATGATGCCGGAAGATCCATCAATCAAAACCGTGAGTTGCCCTATATCTGGAAAAATCTTCATGACATGTAAACCTTCAGGAGGCGTTGAAGCTGAAAAGGTGGTAGAAAAAATATTCCTCAGGAAGCTCAAGGATCGCAGGCGACTTATCATCATCCCAACCGGCAGGACAGGGGGCGTTTACAAGAGAATCTCTGCTGATTCTCTCAAGGCAAACCAGCTTGGGATATTGCAGAAAGTCGGCAAGGAACTGGAGGCGGACGGCGTTATTATGGGATATGTTTATCGTTACAGGGAAAGAAAGGGATATCCTTATTCTGTTGAGAAACCTGCTTCTGTTGCTTTCGGCATATATCTGATAAGGGTCAGCGATGGG
>JAUWQS010000508.1 GCA_030610915.1 Pseudomonadota bacterium
AAGGGTCAAAATGACATATTCGTCGAATTTGACTTTTTACGAGTTCATTAAAATTGAATGCGTTCATCAATAGTACAAAAGCATGAAGGCCAAATTTCTAATTTCTAATTTCAACATTCAGTGAATGCTTACGTTATTTGAAAGGGGTACATTGCTCATGGCAAGGTCTGCAAATATAGAAAGGAAGACTACTGAGACGGAGATAACAGTTGATCTAAATCTCAGCGGGACGGGAAAAGGGGAAATATCTACAACGATACCTTTTTTAGATCATATGCTTAGCCTTCTGACAAGACATGGTTTTTTCGATCTGACAGTGAAGGGGAAAGGTGATACCGATGTGGATTATCACCACCTTGTTGAGGATATTGGAATATGTCTCGGCGAAGCCGTAAAAGAAGCTTTGGGCAACAAAGAGGGGATAGCACGCTTTGGCTCAGCCGTTGTTCCAATGGATGAGTGCCTCTGCAGTGTTGATCTGGATATCTCAGGAAGACCTTATCTTGTTTTCAATGTGAACTTTGGTCAAAAAAAAATTAAAACTTTCGACCCTGATCTCCTCAGAGATTTTTATAAGTCTTTTTCTGATCACAGCGGGATAACTTTGCATATTAACATGGCATATGGTAACAATAATCACCATATGGCGGAGGCGGTTTTCAAGGCCTTTGCCAGGGCGCTCCGCCAGGCGGTTTTCATTGATGACAGCATAAAAGGGGTACTTTCAACAAAGGGAGTCTTATAAAATTGACGTAATTACTCAGGTTCACGGTTCCACTGTTCACGGTTCAAGTAGTCGATTATACTCAACACGGCCATAGCTTACGCTTTTTGAGTCAGTCAAAATTGCACAGAATATGTAGCGGAAAGCTTTAGCCTTCCACATGTATTGGCACGTAGCACGTGGCGGAAAGCTTTAACCTCCACCAAAAGAGAATGGAGACCTAAAGGTCTCCGCTACACGGGATTCGATTTATCGAACCCGAAAGCCGAACGGAGCGGATAAATCCGCCCCCTACAGCCGTAAGCATCAGATCGGTAAATAGGCTGATGGCTGAAGGAAAAACAACCTAACAGCCTTTAGCCTAAACAACCTGAGTAGTTACGGTCAAAGAAAGAGAGGCAATCCTGAATGGTGAACTTTAAACCTGTGAACACTTACTTGCGGGTGTTATGCCTGTTTTGTATTATTTTCCTGTTGAGTTGTTCTCCAGAAGCAGGTGTCAAGTTAGATTCTGCCTGGAAGGATGAGACTGTCTTCAGGAGGGTGGCTGTTGTTCCGTTTCAAAGACTGATGCCGGAAGATCAATCAATTAAAACCGTGAGTTGTCCTATCTCTGGAAAAATTTTCATGACGTCTAAACCTTCCGGAGACGTTGAAGCTGAAAAGGTGGTAGAGGAAATATTCCTCAGGGAGCTCAAGGATCGCAGGCGACTTATCATCATCCCAACCGGCAGGACAGGGGGCGTTTACAAGAGAATCTCCGCTGATTCTCTCAAGGCAAACCAGCTTGGGATATTGCGTAAAGTCGGCAAGGAACTGGAGGCGGACGGCGTTATTATGGGATATGTTTATCGTTACAGGGAAAGAAAGGGATATCCTTATTCTGTTGAGAAACCTGCTTCTGTTGCTTTCGGCATATATCTGATAAGGGTCAGCGATGGG
>JAUWQS010000488.1 GCA_030610915.1 Pseudomonadota bacterium
GATTGCTCTTCGTTTTATCTCCGGAAGTATTCTTACTATATTGTCATCATCAAGACAGAGTATCGTGGAGCCGTAAAAAGGAACAATATTGGCAAACTGTAAAAAGGCATTTCTGATTTCTTCAATGTCCCGGTAATACTCGAGATGCTCAAGATCAATATTTGTTATTACGGAGATGGCAGGGGAAAGACTGAGAAAAGAGCCGTCACTTTCATCAGCCTCCGCCACTATATATTCACCATCGCCAAGCCTTGCATTGTTTCCCGTGCCTGTCAGCTTTCCACCCAACACCATCGTGGGATCAAGACCGCTATGGAAAAGTATTGTAGCAATCATGGAGGTGGTAGTAGTCTTTCCATGACTTCCCGACACCGCTATGGAGAATTTCATTTTCAGAAGTTCCGCCAACATCTCGGCTCGCGGAATAACCGGGATATTTTTTTCATGAGCCGCAGTTACCTCAGGATTATTCTCTTTAACAGCGGTTGACGTAATCACAACGTCCGCATCGCCGAGATTAGATGGGACATGACCGTTAAACACTTCCGCCCCTAATGAGACAAGCCGCCTTGTAATCTCCGTCTCATTAAGATCCGAGCCGCTTATGCAATAACCCATATTGAGAAGCACTTCTGCTATACCGCTCATGCCGATACCGCCGATGCCGATGAAGTGTATGTTCTTTACTTTTCTGTGCATATTTTTAGGTATTTAGATGTTTAGGCTGAAGGCTGTTAGGGCTAGAGGAAAAATATTCTTACATCCTTCCAACCTTCTACCTTCAGTCTAATAGCCTACAGCCTGAGTAGTTACACACGGACAAACGAGTTTGTCCATGCCACCCGCCTTGTTTGGTCCCTTAGTTGTAAAATTCATGCCAAAATGGCAAAAGAATTTAGTAACCGTTCACTGTTCAAAGGTTCACGATTGGCCGCCTTTTCTCATTCAACATTCAACGTTCAATGTTGGATGTTGGATGTTCGATGTTCATTTTGGTTCTGGCTTGTCCGGGTTAGGTAGAAGGTAGTTAGTTTGTATCCTTTATCGCTTTCTACCTTCAGCCTTCAGCCTTCAGTCTATCCACCTAAGCCTATACATTCATCTACGATATCCTCTGCTGCCCTTATATTTCCTAACTTAGCGGATTTTCCCTCCATTTCTCCGATTGCCGTTCGGGGGCTGCGATATAATCGCTCAATTGCTTCAGCAAGAGACCTCCCGTTAATATCTTTTTCGAGGATCATCTCGGCTGCTCCCGCGTCTGTCAGAAGACGTGCGTTTTCTGCCTGATGATCGTTGACTGCGAATGGGAAAGGCACAAAGATGGCAGCCTTTCCCGTCGCCGTTACCTCTGCGACTGTTGTTGCTCCTGCTCTGCATATTAATAAATCAGCCGATTTGAAGGTCGACGCCATATCATCGATAAAGGGGAAAATATCGGCATCCATCCCACAGTCCGCGTAAACCTCTGTAACCCACTCGAAGTCAGTATCTCCCGTCTGATGCACAATCTTCAATTTATCCTTTATCCCGTTCAAATATTTGAGAGAATCAAGCGCTGTTCTGTTTATGTTGTGAGCACCCTGACTCCCGCCAAATATGAGAAGCGTAAATTTTTCCCCAGACTTCTCCTGCCCCTTTTTCCCTCTCAGAAACTCCTTCCTGATTGGATTTCCGGTAACCACGACTTTTTTTTCGGAAAACCATCTTCTCGTTTCGGAAAAGGCCAGAAACACCCTGTCAACAAACCTGCCAAGTATCCTGTTTGTTACACCGGGGATGGCGTTCTGCTCAGCGATAGCAGTCTTGAACCCCATAAAATG
>JAUWQS010000051.1 GCA_030610915.1 Pseudomonadota bacterium
TTTGCGCTTTCCAAGATATCCAGCTTCTGCTTTTGCGTAAAATGGTACTTCTTTTTCATCGCACTTCCTCCTTTAATTTTCCAGAAGAAAGTGTTACCCTCTTTTTGCCAATTCTTTACGGATTCTTAGTAGCAGATACAATTAGCAGGTAAGTAAATGCAAATACAAAGCTACAGGTAAGCTGTTGAGCTGATTAGCTCATCAGCTCATTAGCTAATTATTTTCTCATTGATTTGATTAGTGAATTTATCATTTTTGTAATTTCTTCTGCCATAACTTGAAAATCCAAGACTTTTTCTTTTGTTATCCAGCCAACTCTTTCCAGGATAATCAGTAATGTAACTACCTCAAAGAGAGAGCCTCTGGCTATGTAGAGAAACTGGATAAACTCCTTTGTAGTCTGCCGACCTTTCCCCTCAGCAATATTCATCGACACGCTGGTACACGCAGCTTCAAGCTGCTCGATAAGACGAAAATGCTTTCTGGGAGTATCCATCTCATCAATTACTTTTATCACCCGTTCCGCAAACTCAACAGCTTTCTGCCAAACCTTTAAATCCTGAAAACTAAAAATGTTTCCCTTACTATCCATACGACCTCTTCTTACCAGCTTATTAGCTCATAAGCTCATCAGCCAATGAGTTTATCAGCTCTTCTCTTTCACTGGTTGAGATGAATATTTCTGTTTCGGGCTTGTATGTCTGTCAGGAATTGTCATAAATAACTTTTTCTGATCAATAAGTGGTTTTAAAATTTCAGACCTGAAATGTTCTCTATGTTTTAATCCAAGATAATTCATCATTTCCTTAACTGTCCTTGCTTTTTGGCAAAAAGATATCAGCTGAGCCGAAACCGCTTGCTCGGTAACTTGCTCGGTAACTTGCTCGGTAGCTTGCTCGGTAGCTTGAGAAGTTATGGGAATTATTATTTTAAAAATATCTCCTTCAATTAACTGGGGGTCAACACCCCCGGAATAAATACCGGTATATTTATAAAGATTTCTTACGCCGGAACCCAGTTCATCCGCCCGGCCAATCTCTTTGAAAAAACGAGCGATAACCGGATTTTTGGGATAAGGAGTGAAATCCGAAGGATTGATTATGCCATGGCCATGTGGACGGTTGGCATTCTCCGTTCTTACCTGGTTATTTTCAATAATAAATTTTGCAGGGAAACCACTAAGATATTCACGGTGAATCAGAATATTGGCGACAACCTCTCTGAAAATCTGGTCTCTCAGACCTATGCGCCGATCTTCTTCCAGATAAAAAGGGTCAGACAAGTGCTTGGCCACAAATGCCATCAAGCGGTCATAGCTTTCAATCAAATTGGTCCGAATATCATCCCGGTCATCATAGCGGTCGAGATTAATTCTTCTGAGAATAGCATCGGTGCGATATTGGGGAACTATACTCTGAATAACCTCATCACTTCCCAGGAGAAGAACAGCCGCCAGGGTATATCCTTCTTTACCACTCTGGTAATCACGCTGATATAAACGAGCGCTTTGCAAAAGCTGTTCATCGCCCATGCCACCCCATGGATGGTTCGGATTATCCGCCCGAACCATTTTTTGTACGCGATGAATAATATCGCTTCGTAAATCATTCATTGTTACATAAGGGTAGATACGATTTTCAGAAAACGTACTCTGTTTACGAATATAAAGATGAGCGACTGAATCCGGTTGATTAGTAATATCCAGATCGCCGTCTTCGTTTCGATCAAAAATTTTACCAATACACCGGTGAACTTGAGAGCTTTCCGGGATGGCAAAATAAAGCAAAATTTTTCCATCAATAGTGATTGTCTCGGGCAAAGCATACAAAGGAGGATTAATCTTTTGCGGATTATTCAGGGTGACAACCAGGTCTTTTTTTATTCCTGAAAGCGCCTCGGGATCGATGCCGCTAATGAAACCGTCATCCCGAACACCAAGAATAATATGACCACCGTTACGGTTGAGAAAAGCACAGATACTTTCATACACATCTCTATTGACCTGGGTCCGGCATTCTTTGAACTCAGTCGTCAGACCCTCGCCACCTTTAATAATTTTTCGCAATTGTTCAGCAATCATATTATACCGCCAGGTTAACAGCTAATCAGCTGATAAGCTAATGAGCTGGTGAGTAACTGCAACTACAAAGCTGTTGAGCTGATTAGCTGGTGAGTAACTGCAACTACAAAGTTTGTAATGGCTTGCTTCGTCCCTACGCTCAAGAGCTAATCAGCTGATGAGCTAATGAGCTTATCAGCTTATCAACCACATAATCCTGCATTTCTGTCGTAAGTTCCGGGTATATGGGTAGCGCGATGGTGTGTTTGGTTGCGTATTCACTGTTGGGAAAATCGCCGGATTTATAGCCCAGGTATCTGAAGCATTCTTGTTCGTGAAAGGGCACAGGGTAGTAGATTTCGGTGCCTATGTTGTTTTCAGCGAGGAATTTTCGCAGTTCATCTCTCTGTTCCATTACGGATATGACGTACTGGTTATAGATATGGAATTCCCTTTTGTAGGCGACATCTGGCTTTTTGATGCCCTTGACGTTCAAGTTTTCGTCGTAGTAGGCGGCATTTTCCTGTCTCATCTTGTGCCACGTATCCAGATGAGGCAGTTTTACGAGAAGGATTGCAGCCTGTATCGGATCAAGCCGGAAATTGCCTCCGATCAGGGCATGGTAATATTTTGGTTTGGCGCCATGGTTTCTGAGCTTCTTCAGTTTTTCATCAATGGTCGGATCGTCTGTGACAACCATACCGCCATCGCCCATGGCTCCGAGATTTTTGCTGGGGAAGAATGAGAAACAGCCCATGGTTCCCATAGTGCCGGCTTTTTTTGTTCCGGTCTTTGAAGGATATCTCGCGCCGATGGCCTGTGCCGCATCCTCAATGACCGGGATATCGTATTCTTTTGCAATTTCAAGGATGGGGTCCATGTCCGCGCACTGGCCATAGAGATGAACAGGGATGATTGCCTTTACTCTGTCTCGTTTTTCTGTCTCCGATTCAAACCATTTCCGCAAACATAGAGGGGTCAGGTCTTCATTCTTGACAGTTTTAACTTATTTTCTATCTTTCCGATCTTTTTGCTTAGTTTATTATCTTGGCCGAGTTTCATGGCAATACGGCGACTTGCTTGCGATACCCCGGAATCCCCAATATCAAAATAGTTGCCGATTTCTTTCAGCATTTTTCCAGTGTGTCTATGACAAAGATAAATTTTCACACCTCTGGCCAATCCCCGATTTTCCCTAAAAACGGAGTCCACTTCTTCTATTATCTCCTCTACCGAAGGCTTGCCAGAAAGCTCTTTTAAGGCAGGCACGTTAGGGTCAAATTCCTTATTCGACAGGTACTTATCTTTTATTGCTTCAATAAAATCGACTCTTCCCAATATCGTTGAACTCACTACATCCCTTAGTGGACTTTTATATTCTTGCCCAATCAAGCTTTCAACAAAAGCTCGATATCCTTTCTGAGCATCTGAAATCTTCTTGCCAAAATATCCAAGGATAAAATCCCTGACCATCCACTTGGGTGACTTTTTCAGGCCGATATAATACTGGTAACTTGACCAGCGATATTGCTCCGGTCTGTCCACCATCTTCGCCCTGACCGGATTCAAATGGATATAACGGGAAACCTCTTTAGCGTATTCATCGGCATCAATAAGAATTGCCTTATACCGGCCCTGAAACAGATGGCCTGATCGCTTCTGTTTGAGATTGAAGTAAGTTGTATAAGCACCGTTTATATGCTGCATGATTTGCGAAAGATTGCCGAAAGGTGTTTCCATCAAAAGATGGTAATGATTGGTCATAAGACAAAAAATGTGGATTAAGGCTCCATACCTCTCGGTTGCGGATTCCAGATATGAAAGAAACCTTTCTCTGTCTCCCTGGCTTTTAAAGATATCTTTTCTTTCGTTTCCCCGCGATGTAACATGATAAAATGCTTCAGGATAAGCTATTCTCAATGGTCGTGCCATGATTGCTTCTTTCTCGTTAAACGATATTGTGGCCTTTGTATATCAAAAAAGCTTATCTGTCAAGAATGAAGACCTGACCCCCTTTTGGTTATTGAAATCCACATCAAAAATTATCCTCAATTTCCCCTTTCTGAGTCTGTAGTAGCCTTTCCAGTCACCTTTTAGCTTTTTCACATCAATATTGATATTCTCGCCTCTCGTCTTTGTTAGAAATTTCCTCAGCTCTTCTGTAACCTTGACGTGGATATCTTCTTTTTCGAAAAACCTTCGGGCGTCTCTGGAATAGTTTATTGTCCACTTCATGCTTCTATACTATCGCTGCAGGCAATATCCCTGACTGAATCCGGTTTTCCATAAGTTGTTTCAATATCCTGCATCTCTTCCCTGGAAACTGTTGGCAGATTATCCATCCAAAACCAAAACTTTTCCTCATGCAGAACCTCTTTAACAGCCTGCTTTATGAAACTGTAAAGCTCATTTTTGTCAACAGTGATTTGTTGCATCGTTCATCCTCCAAATAAGATTAAAGATTCAAGCTCAAAGGTGAAAGCGATCACCGATCTTAGTCTTTCTTTCGCACTCCCATTCTGTTATTTTGATGAAACTGTCAAGTGTTTTCACCAGAAAACCGTCTTTTTCAATTCCGATAACTGAACCGATGATGCCCTTATATGAAGGCGCCTTTTCGATTATACTGGCCTTGTTTATTTTTATTTCTTTATCCGCAATAAAACTTCTTGCCATCGGCCCTGGTTTGCAGATAGCGCGTATAAAGTTAAAGATTTCGCGGCTTGTTTGATTCCAGTTTATTGTTTCATCCCCCACACGTCTCTGGCCACAATACATCCCCTCTGGATGAATTTCAGACTGCGGAATCGGGATCAGTTCATTTGCCTGGATTAATTTTACAGAATCATACAAAATCTTTGCGCACACCACGTATGCGGTTTCGAGTAATGTTCTGTAATCATCGTTGTCTGTAATGGGGAAAATTCTCTGTAAGATAATATCCCCGGTGTCTATGCCTTCATCCATGTAATGAACTGTTATGCCAAACTCTTTTTCGTCATTGATAAGCGCCCAGTTGAGGATGTTTCGTCCACGATAAAAAGGTAGTTTCCCAGCGTGGCAGTTTATCGTTTTCAATAGCGGCAAATTTATGATTTCGCTTTTGAATATCTGGTTAAAACTCATGGATACAAAAAGATCGCAATTATAACCCTTCGCTTGTTCGATGAATTCCTTGGAATTAATATTCTTATGTCTAATGCATGGTATCTGATATTGTCTGCTAAGCTCTCTCAACGTATTATCCTCAGAATCGTATCGAGGGCAGATAAACCTGATTTCAATATCTTTATCGGCGATCAGCCGATTAAATGCCTCATGCGCCCACGGGCCGTCCGCAAAATAACCAATTCTTATCTTTTTAGGATGCTTTTTGGCGATACATCTTGCAGCACGCTCACCCCCCCCCCAATCACAGTTTGTTCCCCAATCTCAATATATTCCTTTGCCATTGCATTGCTTCCAATAAATGTTCTGGGTGAAATTACCGTTCCTCCATTGATGATGGCGCCGGTTGCGATATGGCAATGGTCACCGATAATTGCGTCATGCTCAATCAGGGCTTTGGTGTTGATGATGCAGTTGCTTCCGATCTTTGCCCCGGCGTTAATCAGGGCGTGGTGCATTATTATTGTCCCATCTCCGATTTGCGCATGTTTTGACGCATAGGCAAGTGGTGAAATTATTACAGGCAATTTTGCCCCTGATTCTTTCAGGGTTTTAAAAAGCCTTATCCGTTTGTCCGGACTCTTAATCTGACCCAGAGTGATCAGGAAGTTTTCATATTCCTTGACCAAATCAGGAAGATCATCATCTGTGGCGATGATTTCATAGTCGAGAATCTTTTGATGCAGCTTTCCCGGCAGATCAACGATGCCTGCAATCTGGTATACCCCCTGCTGCTCGATTACGTCAATACAGGATTTGCAGTGACCGCCGCCACCGATTAATATAATTTTTTGTTTCATAAATGAGAAATTGAGGCCGCCTTGATTAGCGCACTTAGTCTGTTATATCTCAAAGAACACGTGGATGCCCGTGCATGACTTTTTTGATTCCTTGGCAGGATTTATTGGATTTTTTGTTTTTGAACCGCGAAGTCGCGAAGAACGCTAAGGTTATATTTTTGTTTTTTCCTGATCGGAACGAACGATCAGAAGAAGTAACATGCCCTGCGAGCAAAACGCAGTTTGGCGTGTAATACACTTCACCGTCAAGCTATTTAACGGGGGCAAGAATTCATCGGTACGCTGGTTGAACTTGCTTCAATTTGCTCCAACAAACGATAATGTTTTCTATTTGTTGATATATTTTTAACAGCATCAATAACCTTAACAGCAAAATCAACAGCCCGTTTCTTTAACCTATGGAATCCTCCGACAGAGGGCAGCCATAGACAGCATTCCACAGGGCAGACCTCCAAATCTTCATACCCAAACTTCTTCTTTCCGTTCCTTTGACCTTTCAGCTTATATGTTTTGATTTTCTTAAACAAAGGCTCCTTCTTTCAGGTAGGCTATGGATAACTGGATCTCCTTTTCACTAAATTTAGGCTTAAATTGTTTAGTCTTTTCAATCAAATCAGTATCATCCTTTACCCCAAGCTGTTTCTTATGTTTAGATACATATACAACTGTGGCGATCAGTTCGAGATATTTGGCCTGTTTATCACCAAACCACCTGATAATATCACCAATAAGCTTTTTATTCTGTTCAATAAAGTTGTTTCCCTTGCTTATGAGGAGAGCAGACTTATTTCCTTCAGTGATTTCGTAGAAATTACGACAACTGTCATAAGATACCGTAACCCCGCCAAGAGCACTAACATAATCGAGGTCCCCTGCGAGTGCACTGGAATAGGGGCCGTAATTGTAAAAACGAAATGAATAACCACTGGGCACACACTTCAGTTCCTGCAACAGATAAACAATTTTTTGCAATGCTGTTCTGCCAAAGCTCCCCTTACTCCCAATCTGTGCGGATAGATAGCTGATAAGTGCATACTTATGCCATGGTGTGGATTCAATGTGTGTGTGGTTCATACGTCATTCCCTCCTTTTATTGAATATCTGATTTCTGCTGCTTCTTCCCTCTGTCCTGCCGACACGTAAATCCTCTTCTGTTTGATGGTCTGCAACCCTCTTACGACCGGGGAGCATATTGATAAAGGAGTAGTGCCCTTTTCTCGTTCATAGGAAGGTAAATTTATCAGTATCTCTTCTTTTTCAAATTTGTACCAGGAATTTCCTGCGTCTCTTGTGACTACACTTAAATTATTCCAAACATCAAGCAATTTTTCAAATTCTTCCTGTTCTTCAAAAGTCGGAACCTCGCTGGTCTCATGAATCATGCGATAGTGCTTTCGATCTTTTAAAATGTCTCCATGCTCTCCGGCTTTTCCATCTGCTATCAAGCCTAATACATGCCAATCATCCCAGCTCAAATACTCTCTGATACTATCGGTTGAATCCGGCGGAGGCAAAGTCCCACCACCATCTTCAAGGATACTCTTCAAGACTTCAACAAGATGATAATCATAAATATTTCTTGTCTTATGGAAATATACCTGAGTAAACATCATATATCTCGCAAGGATTAATCCTTCTACCGCGTGAACACCATCCGAATCAACCCCGATACGAAAACCCTCCTCTGGGTCTTCACAAAGAGTAAGCGTAGCAATAATCCTGTCCAAATCGAACTTACCATAATTGACACCCGCGTAATAAGAATCGCGTAAAAGATAATCCATTCTGTCTGCATCCATCTGACTTGAAATAAGTTCATGCCAGATGGAGTTTTCACTGTGCGGGCCAGGAGAAAAAAACTCCGTAATTTGAGATGCCCTGATTCTGTAATTTCTCTGATTTATGGGATGATTTTCAATAACATCACCAAATTCATGGAGAACAATTGCGGCAGAATAATCCTCGTGGGTGTAAGATAAACCTGTTTCTTTGTTTTTGGGCAGGACTTCTTCTGCTCCATGGGAGAAAGGACCATGCCCAATATCATGAAATAATGCCGCTAAACGTATCATCTGCCTCAAGGATTTAAGCCCAGAATCATTATAACCAAATTCTGCAAAAAGAATGTCTTTGCACTTTTCCACCAAGGTGTCAAAAAGCCGAGATGCAACGTGCATGACTCCAAGTGAATGCTCAAAACGTGAATGGTTAGTTCCTGGATATACCATATTTGTCCAACCAAGCTGCTTTATCCGCCGTAACCGCTGAAAAGCTGGCTGATTAATGATATCTCTTTCCCATTCATTCAACTTAATAAAACCATGGATAGGATCACGTATTTCGATATGCTTCATGATGATATTTCGGGTAAAATGTATATTGTTTCTTGCCTCATTCTTTTAGCCTCCAGCTTCTACGCTTTCAGCTTTTATCTATCCTTGCTTTCAGCTTTGACCTTTTATCTGACGTCTCACGCTACTCGGTATATTGACCACCCGATCTTCCAGCCACTTCGCATTGTCCAGTGCGTCGGTCTGGCAGTCTTTGTACATTTCCAGTTTGTTCATCAATCTCCAGATAGGGCGGGTCATGACCCCTGCCTCGTTTGTTGCTTTTAAAAACTCATCACGTATTTTCCGGTCAGGCATGATAACGGCGCTCAGCCAGTAATTTGATCGGGCATGTTCCGGTTCTTTGATAAAGAGAATATTTAAACTTACATTTCGCTCTTTGAAAAAATATTTTTTGAATATAATCGCAAAATATACTGATAAACCAATTGGTAACGTTCAAAAGTTGGGGCAAACTCCTTTTTATGGTAACAACAAATGCCTTTTTCTTTCTGTTGAGATTT
>JAUWQS010000240.1 GCA_030610915.1 Pseudomonadota bacterium
AGGTGATCCTCTGTCGGAATATCTCCATAGAGTAAAAACCTGGCATTTGTCGGCGAATAATAGGCGCGGTGGAATTCCTTGAACTGCTCATAGGTAAGAGAGGGGATTACTCTTGGGTCTCCCCCTGAATCAAATGCGTAAGCATTATCAGGATAGAGGTTGTTCTGGATCGCCTTGTAAATAAGAGAATCCGGAGAGGAATATGCACCTTTCATCTCATTGTAAACGATCCCCGAGATTTTAAGAGCGCCTTCGTTACCGAACTCCAGATGGTGACCTTCCTGACAGAAGGTCTCTTTTGCAAGGAGTGGGTTTAATACAAGGTCGGTATATACACGCGCCAGATTAAAAAAGTCAGCCCTTACCTGACTGGCGACAGGATAAATCGTCTTATCAGGAAAGGTGAAGGCATTGATGAAGGTCTGAAGCGTACTCCTAAGCAGTTCGTTAAACGCATCTTTCAAGGGAAACTTTTGGGAGCCGGCCAGAACGGAATGTTCCAGGATATGTGCGATACCGGTGGAATCAGCGGGTGGCGTGCGAAACCCTATGGAGTAAAGGTTCTCTTTGTCATCACAATGGAGATGGAGAATCTTTGCGCCTGTCTTATCATGCTCTATCTCGTATGCAGTGATCCTTATATCGTGTATCTGCTCAACTCTTTGCACATGAAATCCGTGCAGTTTTTCTCCAACCTTGAGCGTCGGAGCCGGGCAATCCATCAATCCAGACATTTTCATTTCTCCCTTGTCCCCCCTCTGATTTTCACTTCGCAAGCATCCACGAAACGGTAAAAAACTATACGACATGGCACAAAAAGACAAGTGTTAAATTAGCGCCCTTCGGGAGAGCAGATTGGTTCAATTGGTTAACTGTTAAGGAGGGGATAGAGAGTCACATCTCAAATAATAAATGTTTAGTATTTAGACCAAAAAATCCTTAGGCCGAAAAATTAGTATTTGAGATGTGACCCCCATTCTTCCCATTCTTCCCTTCAAATCTTGCCAATGTAAAGAGCATATCCGCCAGTCTATTCAGATACCTGTTTATAGCATCGTTATTGATCAATCCATCTTCCTTCAACTTTGCCGCTTTTCTTTCCGCCCTTCTTATAATCGTTCTCGCCACATCTATCTGGGCGGATACAACGCTTTCACCTGGATAGATAAACACTTTTGGCATTTCAAAATCCTCTTGAAGTTCATCTATAATCTTTTCAATGCGGGTGACCTCCACATCGCTTATCTTCTGAATAAGCCTGTCGATATCCCCAGGCAGACTGGAGAGCTCCGCGCCCATGTTAAGCAGATCCTTCTGCGCGTCAAGTATAATATCCTTGATTTTCCGGTTTTCTGTCATTGCCCTGGCCACACCGAGAGCGGAGCTTGCCTCGTCGAGCGTCCCGTATGTGTCGGGCCTGGGATCGTATTTTGGTATTCTCTGTCCGCCAAGAAGACTTGTCTCTCCCCTGTCCCCACGTTTTGAAAACTTCATTTTCAACTCCTTTCCAGATATTTACCTATGATCTTGATCATAACTTCCGCATTCTTGCGGGCGCCCTCCACTATCTCTTCCATGGTTAATAACTTCTCCACAAGCCCATGTCCATAATTGTCAACAGAACAGATAGCCGCATAATGCAGACCCAATTCACCTGATGTCACCGCTTCGCTTCCGAGAGTCATTCCGATCATATCCGCAAAGTGGGACATCATCCTGATTTCAGCCCTGGTTTCCAGCCTTGGCCCCGGAGTCTGCCAGTAGATTCCTCCATTTACTACGGCAGTCCCGCACTCATCCGCCGCTTTGATCAATTTGTTCCGAATCTCTTTACTGAGAAAAGGCGCAATGTGAACAGGAACATTTTCAAATATGGTCGGCGTTCCGGAAAGCATAATGAAATCGTCCGGTATTACTATCGTTCCAGGTCTCAGATCCTTTTTAAGAGAGCCTGTGGAATTGATACCTATGATATCTTGAACACCGGAATCCCTGAGGGCCCTCAGATTGGCTTGATGATTGATCAGGTGAGGCAGTATATACCGTTTTGGATCTACCCCATGTCTCGGCACATATACGATGGTATCTGAGGAGAAAACAAGGGCTTCTCCAAATTCATTTGTCATTATCCTTTCTTCAAGACCTTCAAACACATCGATCCCCTGCAGGACGGTGCCGGAAATGATCCCAACGCGTTTCACATGATTCTCCATTATGAGAAAATATCTCAGGAACTATTACCAGATCTGCGGATTAAAATAGCAATATAAAAGTTACAGCGAGGACAGAAACAAAAGCAACGGCAAGAAGAACTGGAACCCCCGCAGGAATCAGATTTGTTGTCTCAGGGAGGGCGCCAGGTTTAGAATCATCAGTAGCCGAATACCCTTCACCATAAGAACCGATTAGTGTTGTAATAGGTTTTTTGCTGAAGGCTGACAGTTTTGCCGGAATGAGGCGGATAAACAGGTAATCGAGGATATTGGCGATGCCGGCGGATATACCGGTGAAAACATATATGGCAAGTTTAGAGCCTTTCCGATAGAACCAGTCGGTGTCGAGGTTGATAGCCCTCAATTCCGGGGGGTAATATCCTGCGAGTATGAGAAGTGTGAAGGCCAAAGCGCCGAACATCAAAAGTTGCAACTGACCCACTACATGGGATGCTGTATACGGGATATAATCAACAGGATAGGGAAGAATTTTATAAAGAGGATCAGGATATACACCAAGAAAAATGCACAAGAAAGCGGCAATTCCCATCGCAAGAAGCATATTAACTGGGGGTTCTTTTGCCCTTATCCCGGAATCTTCACCGAAAAACATAAAAAATGGAACTTTAATACCCGCGTGGTGGAAGACACCTGCCGACGCAAATTGTAAGACAAACCATATAATAGGTAAATTCTCTGTGACAGATGCGCTTATTATCATCGATTTGCTTACAAAACCACTAAAGAGCGGGAATGCCGAGATGGATGCAGCGCCTACCATGCAAAACAGCGCCGTGACCGGCATAGTCTTGTATAATCCTCCCAGGTCTGTGCACCTGATCTTACCGGTCATGTAGAGTACTGAGCCCGCGGACATGAAAAGGAGGGCTTTGTAAATGATATGGCAAAAGGCATGAGAAACAGCGCCATTTATAGCCATCTGTGTGCCTATTCCTATACCACATACCATGAATCCAACCTGGTTGATGAGACTGTAAGCAAGTACCCGTCTTATATCATTCGCAATTACGGCATAAAATATGGGAAAAGCTGTCATAAATGCCCCGAGCCAGATCAACAACTCAGTGCCGGGAAATGTTCTTGCCAGAATATACACCGCACTCTTTGTTGTAAAGGCGCTCATAAATACTGCACCGGTTACCGTTGCCTCAGGATAGGCATCTGTCAACCACGGATGTAAGGGGAAAATTGCGGCATTCAGAGCAAACCCTATTAATATGAGCCACGTTGCTAATCCATTTAGCCCGATATAATCAAACTCGATGGTGCCTGTATTGTGGACATACATAAGTATGCCTGCAAGAAGACAAAGCCCCCCAACAATGTGGACTAAAATATATCTGAACCCCGCATCAAGAGATTTTTTTGTTCTTCTGGACCAGACGAGAAATACAGAGGAGATAGCCAGCAGTTCCCAGAAGACATAAAGCGATATGAAATCACCCGCAAAAGTAACTCCCAGGGCACTTCCAGCATAAAGAAAAGTTGCTGCATGCTGTATGTCATCTTTTACGTGGATAGCATAAATGATCCCTATAAATGATACGAGGGTGAATATATATCCAAAGACCATGCTGAGCGTGTCAACCCTGCCGAAGA
>JAUWQS010000048.1 GCA_030610915.1 Pseudomonadota bacterium
GGGGACTTTTCTCTTTTCCTGGCCGGAATAATTCAACCTTTCAAGGGATTCAGGATCCGAAATCGTTGTCAACATGGACATCTGATTGTTTGAAACGCCGATTACAATAATAGCGCCAAGGACATCCACAAGCATGATGGAACTCTTCGGCCCTAAGTACCTGCTCGATATAACCTTTATAAATTCCTCATCGCCTGCCGCCGCACCAGTTCCCTTCATAATTCTCTTAAAGAGATAGACAACCGCAATCATGACCCCTGAAACTACCGCAAGAGCAGACACCATTTTTAAAAGTGACGGGAAAAGTTCTAACGAGTCCATGACATACTCCTTGTTTAGGCTGTGTTAGGCTGAAGGCTGTTTTTAGGTTGTTTAGGCTGTAGGCTGAAGGCTGTTAGGGCTGAAGGAATATTAATTAGTACAGGCGAAAAATCTTTCGCCCCTACCTTCCACCTTCCACCTTCTACCTACAGTCTACAGCCTTCCGCCTAACAGCCTTCAGCCTAACACAGCCTACAGCCTAAACTACCTACTTCAACATACTTACTCTCTCCGTGGGTGAAACAATATCTGTCAATCTCACCCCAAATTTTTCATTCACCACCACAACCTCGCCCTTCGCAATCAATCTCTGATTCACAAAGATATCCATCGGCTCCCCGGCAATTTTTGTCAATTCGACAACAGAACCCTGTCCAAGTTGAAGTAGTTCGTTTACCAGCATCCTGCTTCTGCCAAGTTCAACCGTAAGCGTCAGGGGTATATCCAGGATGAAATCCAGGTTTAAGGAAGAATCCGCTTTCCCTGTCTCCCGTATCTCTTCGAACTTCACGTCGCTTACATCCGCCTGAGGAGTCGTTATCTTCGATTTTTCAAGATCTTCCTGAACATCATCCCAACTGACATCTTCATCGTTATCATTGGCAGAATTTTTCGTGCTGTCTTCATTTTCCACTATGTTTTCCATTTCAGTCTGCTCCTAAGTAACGGTTCAAGGTTCAGAGGTTGAAAGGTTCAAGGGTTAAAAGCTATCAACCCTGAACCCCTGAACCCTAAACCCTGAACACTGAACACTGAACACTGAACCCCTGAACCGTTCAGACCCCTTCTATCTTCATTCTTTCCGATATCTGCACCGCCTGGTTTCCCTTATATATCCCGGCATGCCCCTTAAATTTCAGGACACCCTCTACATAAATATCCAGGGGATCAGCGGCATATCGATCCAGAAGAATCACATCGCCTTTATCAAGATTTGTAACTCCCATGGCGCTAACTTCCGTTCGCCCTAACTCAGCAGTTATATTTACCACCGATTCCATAAGACCCTTTTTAAACATACCTGTCCATACCCTATCAATCTCAAACTGCTCACTCTGAAAACCCGCCTGCAATTTATCCCTTATCGGCGCCAGTGTTGAATAGGGGAAACATAGGGTGATTGTTCCGGTGGTATATTCCGTCTCAATCTCAAAGGCTGCAACGATCACTATATCAGTAGGCGGAACGATTTGAACAAACTGAGGATTGATTTCGGATCGCTGATAGGTAATCTTGATATCTATTAGTGTCGACCACGCTCTCTCGAGATCGTCAAGGGCGCTCAAAACAACCTTCTTAATCAAACTGTTTTCTATGGCGGTAAACTCTCTTCCCTCAACCTTGAATGTCTCCTGCCCGGTTCCACCAAAGAGGATATCCACTAATGAAAATATCACCCGGGCATCCACAACAAATATTGCGCTTCCTCTAAGCGGTTCCATCCTGAACAGATGCAGGCTCGTAGGCACTGGAAGGGTCTTTATGAATTCACCGAATTTCATTATAGTTACTGAGAGGGCGCTTACATTAACAACTCTTCTCAATAATGAAGAGATGGTTGCCCTGAACATCCTTGCAAACTTTTCATTGGTCATCTCCAGGGTGGGCATCCTCCCCCTGGTTATGCGATCCTGGCTTGTCAGATCATAGGACCTGAAACCGGAAGGAACATCCTCATCCTTCTCTGCCTCAATCTTGCCGTCAGATATCCCTCGTAAGAGGGCATCTATCTCTTCCTGTGACAATACCTGGGACATTACTGTATTATAAACTCCGTAAAATAAACCCTGACGACTTTCCCACCCGTCAGAAAGCTGTTCACACGTATGGCAATCTCATCCCTGAAACTCTGCCTTCCTTTGTGATTAACTAAATCCTCATACCTTTTCTCTGCGAGCAGATCTAAAATACTGTCCCTCAGTTTTGGCTTCAGCAATTCCAGCTCCGGTATTACCCCCTGATCAGACAATTCGAGTTGAATGACCACTTTCAGGTATTTTTCCGCTCTATTATTATCACCTGTAATATTAACTATGAAGGGATCCATCCGCCATACAGCGCCTATGGACGGCAACTGCCGCCCCGTTGCGACGATTTCAACAGAGCGTTTATTTGCAAGATACATCCATCCGAAAACACCTGAGGAAACAACTATCAGCACAGCGACAAGAATTATAATCCACTTGAGAAGCGGCCCCTTTTTCTTTTCCTCAACCTTTTCTTCTACAATCTCTTCTTTTTTTTCCTTTTCTTCTACAGCCATATTGTTCTCCCTTAACCTTAGGTTGTTTAGGCTGAAGGCTGTTAGGGCTGGAGGAAAAACAATTTTATAGCCTTTTGCCTTTTGCTTCCTGCCTTCTGCCTTCTGCCTTCTACCGCCTACCTACAGCCTACAGCCTAACAGCCTATTTTTCCTTAAACGTCAAAATTATATCCACTCTTCTGTTTTGCGCCCTGCTGCGCTCATCGATGTTCGGAGCAACAGGTTTAGAAGCGCCATAACCAGCGGCAGATAATCCTTCAGGCGAAATGCCCACTTCCGTGATGAAGTACCTGACAACATTTACTGCCCGAGTTGTTGAAAGCTCCCAGTTGGATGGGAATTTCCCGTCACTTATAGGGACATCATCAGTGTGGCCCTCCACTTTTATGAGAGAATCCGTTTTTTTCAACTCAGAACATAATGTCTTAAGTCCCAGGTGGCTCTCCGGATCAATTTCGGCCGACCCGCTTTTGTATAAAAAATCCTCATCGAGTGAAATAAGCATCCTGTCATCAATTGCTTTCCAAACCATTCCCTCTGTCCTGTCCACAAAACTTATCAGCCCCGCCAGTCTTTCCTTCCCGCTTCCAAAACCACGGGGCGTTACAGGAAGCACAAAGGGATCAAAGACCCTTACAGCAGTTCTATCTCCTGCCCCCAACATTCCGAAAGCCTGTTTCACAGATTGGGCCATCTCTTTCACCTTGCCTTTATCAAGAGCAGACATGGAAAGAATCAGGACGAAAAAAGTGAGCAGAAGGGTGACCATGTCATTAAAGGTCGCAAGCCATTTCCCCCCCGCTTCATCCGGGGCTTTGGAACGTCTCCTCAAGAAACACCTCTGATTTAAGTTATTTAGGTTGTTTAGGCTGTAGGCTGTTAGGGCTGTAGGAATATTAATCATAACTACCTAACAGCCTTCAGCCTGTTTTTCCTTCAGCCTTCAGCCTATATATGCCGTTCAAAAAAGAATTCAACTCTTCTATTCCTGCTTCTGCCTTCCTGCGTATCATTCGATGCGATCGGGTGGTATCGACTGTATCCGACTGCGACCAGCCTTTTCGCGGGGATATTCCCGACACCAAGGAAATATCTAAGAACATTTACAGCCCTTGCAGTTGAAAGCTCCCAGTTTGAGGGAAATTCAGGGGTATTTACAGGAACATTGTCTGTGTGTCCCTCCACCTTTATGAAAAGATCTGCCTCCTTTTTTGCAACCCTGACCATTTCATCGAGGTAGGGATACGCCTCTTTGCTCACTTCCGCGGCGCCTGATGGAAAAAAAACACCGCTGCTCACGGTAGCCTTGAACCCGCGCTTTGTCTCTTCAATTTCAACCTTATCTCCCAAATCCATTTCCCTGGCCAGCTTCTCGAGGGAAGCCATCGCCACGGTCAGCGATTTTTCTTCACTCCCGACAACATCCGGCGAGTGGGAGTTACCTTCATCGGGACTCATCCCAGCCCCCTCTATATGCCTCATACGTAAATCAGGCGGCACACCAAAAGTCGGCAGGTCAGCAGTCTCTCCCATACTTCTCATAAAATCTATCATCTTCTGCCCTTCAACTGATGAATAGGAGCAAAGCATGGCAAAAAAGGCCACAAGGATCAGCACAAGTGAACAGTATATGGCCTGCCATCCTGCAACCGGCGCCTCATCTTCTGTCATCCGTTTTCGTTTTCCCGCTTCCGCCATCTCAAAATGCCGACTTTCTCTCGTTGGGCGCAATAAAGGAATGAAGCTTCTGCTCCATAATCCTCGGATTATCGCCCGACTGAATTGAGAGTATTCCCCCTATTATCAACTGCTTTGCCAGCAGTTCATCAGCGCTTCGCTTCTTAAGTTTTCCCGCCATCGGCAGAAAGATGAGATTCGCTAAAATAACACCATAAAAGGTTGTGATAAGGGCAACCGCCATTGCGGGCCCGATAGAGCTCGGATCATCCATCTGCATCAACATCTTCACCAATCCTATCAATGTCCCTACCATCCCCATGGCGGGCGCGAAATTTCCCGCTGTGGTAAATATCTCCGCCCCCAGACTGTGCCTTTCAGCTATGAAATCGAGCTCGGTTTCAAGTATATTAACCAGGGCATTCGGCTCGATGCCATCTATCATCAATTCCATGCCCTTTACAAGAAAGGGGTCATTGATGTCATCGGTCATTTTCTGAAGGGCCAGTAGCCCTTCACGTCTGGAAACCTTTGACATCTCCACCAGTCTTTCGACAATCTCATCAACTTTCTGCTCTTTCTGAAAAAAAACATTCCTTGCAACGCTCACAACTCCCAGTAAAGCTGAAAGGGGATAATTGATAAGAATCGCCCCAAGAGTTCCCCCTCCCACGATCAACGCCGACGGGACATTGATAAACCACATCAGGCCGCCGCCCAACGACATAGCCACAATAACAAGGCCAAAGCCGGATACGATACCAACAATAGTCGCTAAGTCCATAAACACACTCGCTTATTCAGGTTGTTTAGGCTGAAGGCTGAAGGCTGTTAGGGCTGAAGGAATATTAATTAGTACGGGCGAAAAATCTTTCGCCCCTACCACCTTCCACCTTCTATCATTCAGCCTAAGGCAACCTGAGTAGTTACACTGAGATAATAATTAGCAAATGTCATACCAGAAGAGAAAATTAGATTATCTTGAATAATTCAGAGTTGTTACGAAAGGCGGGGAGTAACAGGTTTCCCGATATGCCGTCAGAAATTTGACGCAGGCGGGGGAAAATATCGTAGCAGTTCACGGTTCATGGTTTTCACCACGAAGAGTACGAAGAACACAAAAAAATTATAAAAAGCATTAATTCTAATCTTCGTGTCCCTTCGTGTCCTTCGTGGTTTAATAGGGTTTTATGCCCTTACCTCTTGATATTCATAAGCTCGGACATCATCTGATCGGTAGTCGTAATAACCTTGGCATTGGCCTGGTATGCCCTTTGGGCAATGATCATATTGATAAATTCTGTGGCAACATCGGTGTTCGACATCTCGAGGGAGTTGGGGCTGATCTCACCCAGTCCGCCTGTTCCGGGTTTGTTTATGAGCGCATCACCCGAATTTATTGTCTCGGCGAAGAGATTGGACCCTATCTTATTCAATCCCCACGGACTCGTAAATTTTGCCAGGGCAATCTGTCCCAGATCCGCAGTCTGTCCATTTGAGAAGAATCCATTGAGTATCCCGTCGCTTCCGATTGATAGACTCTGTAACTCGCCTGAGGAATGCCCATTGCTGACAAGGGATCTGTTGACCGAGGGGCTGGCATAGCCTGTCATTGTCTCGGCATCTTTACCATCGCCATCAGCATCATCATTAACCAGGTCCCAGTTGATGACGCCACCGTCGCCGATGGTGGCGCCGCCCGGCAATGTGCTGCCTACATCAACGGTAATCGTTAGGTCGGTTGTAGCAGCATCAAGCTTTCCAGCTCCATCAAAGGTAATGGTGGTAGAATTCAAGGTTAGGCCATCTGTGGGATCTAAATCCGACATATCAACCCCGATACCCCATTCACCAACATTTGCGGTCTTCGTGAAGGTCAACGTAAACGTATGCGCGGCCCCTAACGAATCATAGACCGTCAATGCCGAGACAAAGGTATCATCCACTGCAGCCTCCCCATTAAGATTTGCGCCTATGGAAACCCTCGTGGTAACTTCCGGGGCTGACTGAACTCCGCCCAAAGCGATGTCTCCGATTACGTCTGCGTCTGTGGAAACACCATATCCCTGAGATCTGTAACCATTTACATCCACGAGATACCCATCCCTGTCTATAATGAACATACCTGCCCTGGTATAATATCTGGCGCCGTCGGCATCGTTGACCATAAAAAATCCGTCTCCATTTATAGCAAGATCTGTGGCGCTCTGCGTACTCTCAAATGAGCCCTGCCCGAACAGTGTGGGAACCGCAGACACCCCTACACCTCGTCCTATTTGCATTGCGCCGGAGCCTCCGGCAATGCTCTGGCTTAATATATCGCTAAAAACCGCGACCCCTGCCTTAAAGCCAACCGTGTTGACATTGGCTATATTATTGCCTATAACATCCATCTGTCTGGAACTGGCGTTAAGACCAGATACCCCCGTCCATAGTGAACTTCCCATTTTATTAACCCTCCTTTTTACTTAGGTTGTTTAGGCTGAAGGCTGTTAGGGCTGAAGGAATATTAATTATAACTACCTTCTACCTTCAGCCTTCATTCACACAAATTACATCTCCAAAAGCGATATCTCTCCCGTTAACAGAGAGATACGGGGAACCATCCTTGAATGTCACCCCTGTCACCCGTCCTGTCATTATTGTATAGACGGGTATTTCATCTCCATTGCCACTGGTTGCGGATACCTCGAATGAATAATTGCCGTCCGCAACACCGCTGCAATCCCACGTAACTGAATTTTCCCCTTCTTCCTGACTTCCCGGTTCAAGGGTATCCATTAGATTTCCATCTGCATCATAGATTTTAATTGTAATATCCCGGGCATCTTCTGATAAAATATAATTCAGGTCGGCGGATGCGCCCTCTGCTCTGACTATATCACCTGTTGCGGTTACCTCTTTGCCGATAAGACTTACCGACTGAGCATTGTTCAGCGAAGCCTGATAAAGATTCGCAAATTCCAACTGGGCATTCATATTACTCAACTGTTCAAGACTCGAAAACTGGGCAAGCTGCGCTGTAAAATCAGCACCGTCGAGGGGATTAAGAGGGTCCTGATTTTTAAGCTGTGCCACCAGCATCTTAAGAAAATCATCCTTCCCCAATGTATCCTGCTTCACTGCGCCCGGGTTTATGCTGCCAATGCCGCCAATGCCTTCTATCCCTGCCATTTTGATCACCTCCTTATTTAGGTTGTTTAGGCTGAAGGTCAGTGGTCAGTGGTCGGTGGTCGGTGGTCGGTGGTCGGTGGTCAGTGGTCAGTGGTTAGAAAATACTGTTCACTGCCCACTGTTCACTGCCCACTGCCCACTGCCCACTGTCCACTGTTTTTTTACCTACAGCCTATACACGTACACTTATATGACCAGCGCCATCTTCATCAATTGATGACATACTCTGGAGCTGAACATCTTCTTCCATCCTTTCTTCCCTGCCACTATCTCGCTTATCCCTGTCTTCTCCGGATAATGTGGCTCCATGTCTAAATCCAGGACCGCCCCTGTCAGACCTCTCCTGAACCAATACATCAAAGCTATCCACATGTAATCCATGCCCCTGAAGAGAATTTCTGAGTTGCTCCACATTGTGCTGCAAGACATGCCTGACCTCATGCGTGTCGGTCATCAGTACCATCTTCACCTTATCATTGTGAACGGAGACATCTATATTCACTGTGCCCAGCCTGGGCGGATTTAACTGAATCTTCACCCTGCCGGATCCTTTTTTAAAAATATTACCGGCGCCATCTGTTATCTGGTTAATCAAAAGAGACGGTCTGACAGGGTCAGGTCTTGACATTTGACATTTCATGTCAATCTCAGCAGGGGAACCAGACCTTGAAAAAATGTCAAAAAAGATGGTCTGACCACGTGTCTCCTTGTGACGGGAGGATAAAGCCTCTCCTGCCAATTCAGACAGATTTTCATGTTTTGCTGTGGCGGCAAGCCATTGGGATTTATTTGCGGCAGCCTCCGATTTAGATTCCTTAAAACTAAGAACTTCAGGATTTTTCCTGCCGACCGGCGGTCCTGCCGATTTTGCAGCCACCCCTTTTTTTTCATCCCCCGACTTCTTTGATTCTAACTTCTGTAAAAATGCTCCTTTCTTCATCGCGGATAAAATTTCCTCTACCTTTCCATCTCTCACGCCACAATCTCTAAGCAGTTCTCCTACATCGTTCTCCATGGCTCTCCAATTATCCATGACAGAGGGTGAACTTTTTTTGTCGCCGGTCGCATTAACCGGCGCCTTCAAAATATCGGTCTTAACGATATCAGATTTGTCAGATCCCAACTTCGGGGAAAATTTGACATCCTCCATGCGCAACAGAATCTTTTTTAGCTTGCTCTCTTCAACGCCATGACTTTTCAGCAGGGCTGCAATATCTTTTTTAATGCTTTTTCCGTCAGCCCCTTTCGCCATGAATTTTTTATCCGCAGTTGCAGAAAGTATGGATGACGCAACCATTCCAAAAAAGAAATCTTTCTTTTCCTTATTGCCCTTTGTCAACATGGCAGAAAAGATACTGTTTTCTGAATTTATCACCTTTGTTGACGGCATCGATGGAATCACACTACGTCCTCGTCACAAGCTGTTTAAAAGCTCTATCCTTTCAAACTTTCACGCTTCTTTGTGGCCGATAAGCCATGGGGGGTTGTCGGTGTTAATCTGTGTCATTCCAACAGAGCAAGAGACATGCCACTACACTCTGTCCTTAAACATTCTGTAATTCCAAATAGTTAGGAGGATTGAAAAATTGATGTTTGTTTGAATCAGGCAAATATTGCCTATGAGGCAGGCTGATCCTGGAGCGCCATATTGAGCTCGTAGATCGTAACTACTCAGGTGGGTAGACTGAAGGTATCAGCTCAATAAATAGGGGGATTACATTTTTAAAGTGTTGGTCTCGAACCACGATAAGCGTTCACCGAACATTGAAATTAGAAATTAGAAATTGGAAATTCAGCCTTCATGCTTTTGTACTGCTCGGCTGAGCTC
>JAUWQS010000306.1 GCA_030610915.1 Pseudomonadota bacterium
AAACGAGTTTACGAGTTGAATGTTTACAAACCGGCAGAAGCGTTATCAGGTATGATCTGGCACAACTTTGATAAGTGGAACATTGAATGCGTTCATCAACAGTACAAAAGCATGAAGGCCAAATTTCTAATTTCTAATTTCTAATTTCAACATTCAGTGAGCGCTTTCGATTTATTATCATGAAAAATGGGTTTGAAATACTCCAGGAGGAGATGCTGAAGGAAAGAGCAGAGGCGCTCGGTCATGCCGGGAGCAGTTTGTCGGCTGCTCTTCAAAAGTTAGGGGAAATCGCAAGCAGGATTGATTGTAAATTAGAATCTTTCAAGAATACTCTCAGGTTAATGCCTGAGGATGGCGATCAATCGGTTTCCTTCAGGAAAGAGGAGACCGGGGAGATTAACAGGGAAATAGAAAAATATAACAGGGCGAGGGAGTATGCCGAACTCAGGTATTATTATCTTATTGTGATAAGGGAGGCTTCAGGTTTTCGCAGGCATAAACAGGTTGAAAAAACATACAGGATTCCCTCTCGAATGAGATACCTGGCGGTAACTGCTCAGGTAGATAGACTGTTAGGCTGAAGGCTGTTAGGTGGAAGGTAGTTATGATTAATATTCCTTCAGCCCTAACAGCCTTCAGTCTAAAAACCTTCAGCCTAAACCAAATAACAACTGTTCGACCACTTGACGAGGTCTCAATGTATAATAAGACTGTTCTAAGTAACGGTATAAGGGTCATCTCCGAGGAGATCAGCCATGTGAGGTCTGTCTCAATGGGGGTCTGGGTGAAGTGCGGTTCTCGTGATGAACACAATGCCATAAACGGGATAGCTCACTTTATAGAGCACATGATCTTCAAGGGGACCAAAAACAGATCCGCATTTGATATAGCATTCCAGATCGATTCTGTCGGTGGCATAATGAATGCCTTCACCGGCAAGGAGTTGACCGCTTTTTATGTTAAGATACCCGACTACCATCTTTCCATGGCAATCGACCTTCTTGGCGATATATTGAGAAATTCGCTCTTTGATCCTGCGGAGATAGAGAAAGAACAATCGGTGGTTCTTCAAGAGATTCACATGGTGGAAGAGACACCGGATGAATATATTCATGATTTTTTTGAGAAGACCTTCTGGGGTGGTCACCCCCTTGGACTCCCCATCTTGGGAACGATAGAAACCGTCGCCAATTTTGAAAGGAAGACCATTATTGATTTCTTCACAAAAAAGTACAGAGGGGAGAATGTGGTGTTGACCGCCGCGGGCAATCTGAAACATGATAATCTCGTTGCTCTTGTTTGCAGCGCCTTTGGTTCCTTAGAGAGAGAATTTGTGAAAAAAGAATCGACAAAGGCCGGGGTCTGCTCGAAGGTTGCGGTAGTCGAAAAAGATATGGAACAGGAACATATCATTATCGGCGCCGGCGCCCCTTCTTCCACGAGCCATTTGCGATATCCTGCCCTATTGATGAATATTATTCTTGGAGGGAGCGCCAGTTCGAGACTTTTTCAGGAGATAAGAGAGAAGAGGGGACTTGCTTATTCCATACGTTCTTATCACGCTCCATACAGGAATGAAGGCATGCTTGGAGTTTATACGGGGACCAGCGATGAAAAGGCCAGGGATGTTATAATCTTGATACTTAAAGAATTAGATAGATTAAAGAATGATCTTGTGACGGAAAAAGAGCTCTGCTCAGCGAGGGAACTGATCAAAGGCCATATGTTGCTGAGCTTGGAAAGCACAGATAACCGTATGACGAGGCTTGCCAGAAACGAGATTTTTTTTGGACGCGACATCCCAATGGAAGAGGTTGTTGCGAATATTGAAGATGTCAGCAGAGAAGATATCAAAACTCTGGCCGGTGATGTCTTTAGACCAGATATCCTTTCTTTGGCGGCCCTGGGGAAAGTTCCAGAGAAGGACATTACGTCAGGGCTCAGAGGGTATAGGGTATAGGTGATCGGGATACAGTGATTGCCTGAGTTTTGATGAGCTATATTTATGGAATTGAATAACAGACTTTATGAATTATTTGCGGACAAGGCAAGAAAAACAAAGGTGGAGATATTGAGTCTTGGCCTTGGGTACACTGCAGTTACAACCTCGGACGGCGGGATGGGTCTATCCTATACCTATTTTGACACTAAAGATTCCTGCTCGGTTATTAAAAATTATCATGATTACGAGGGCAGGTCTGCCGTTGATCTCCTTGAAAGAATTAAGAGTGCGAATACAATCGAGAGAAGTATGGCCATTGCGCTTATAAATGCGCTCAATTATGAAAAGGCAATTTCACTCCCCGAGGACAAGAATAATAATGTGATGTTCGATAAATTTGATATTGGCAGGGGAACAAGGGTTGCTATGGTGGGCTTTTTTGGCCCCCTTATTAAAATTTTCAAGGAGAGAAGTGCCGCTCTGGAGATAATAGATATATCACGTGATATTGGCCATGCGGAAGATTTCTATGGAAAGCTTGGAGACTGGGCGGAGGTATTGTTTCTGACCTCGACCTCTATCCTGAATAATACAACTGAAGAGATACTTGGAAATGTTGGAGAGAACGTCAAGACCGTCATGCTTGGTCCCAGCACGCCAATGGTGTGTGAGGCATTTGAGCATCTGCCGGTACACATGCTTGCCGGCACAGTTCCGCTGGAAAAAGAAAAGGTGTTAAAAGCTGTCCGGCACGGGGTAGGAACACCTGTCATCCATAAGTTCAGCCGAAAGGCTTTCTGCCTTCTTCATGATTAACATCCCTTTCAGGTTGTTAGGTCCTGTCAGGAAATAAGTATCACATTTATGCATCTCATCTTCAGGCCATCTTTAGCCGATCCTCAATCGCAAAATCCTCGAAATAGCACAACTATTCCTCTGCTTTTGCTCAATCGTATCGACTAAATCTAACCTAAATCTGAGTGCCCAACCGTAACACCTATTCCCTGACAGACCCTAATCCTCCAAAGGCGAAACTGCCTGTCGCTTATGTTTGGTCTCGCTGCGGCGGCGCTTGGTATCCAGACGGCGTACTTTCGATGCGAGTGTCGGCCCACCCATCCTGCGGCGGGGTTTGGGCTTTTCGGTTGCCTTGCGAATGAGATCGATCAACCGGTTGATCGCGTCCTGTCGGTTACGTTCCTGTGTGCGGAATCGACGGGCATCGATAATCAGTACACCATTTCCGGTCATCCGCCTGCCGGCAAGACGAATCAAACGCCTGCGTACGTCATCGGGCAGGGAGGGAGAGTTGGCCACGTCGAAGCGAAGC
>JAUWQS010000302.1 GCA_030610915.1 Pseudomonadota bacterium
CCTTCGCCCATGTCATTCTGAGGAGCGAAGCGACGAAGAATCTGGGGCTCAGGATAAACTCCGCGACGAAGAATCTCAATGATATCAGATTCTTCGCTATCGCTCAGAATGACAAAAGAGTATTTTTCCGACTTTTTACGAGACTGTCAATCCTGTTAATCCTGTCAATTTTTTTCAAGGAGCTAAATTCATACAATAAGAGATGGAAAATTCATGACTCTGGGATTATCTTTAAAGTGGCACATCGCAATCGGCAGTGTATTGCTCTTGGCGCTTATCGGAGCCCTCTTTTATTTTCAAGGGAAATTCCATAAGGACAAAAACTTGGCGACTTCGCTCCTTTGCGTGAGGCTTAAACTCCTTGACTCTGCGTTATTCTCGTGTGCTTGCATCGACTTTGACGTTTCCCTGCCCTGAACCAGTAAACGATATTGACAAAGTTTCTTAAATGCTTTAATATGAAATTAATATCGTCACTAATCAAGAGGTGAAAATAAAATGTTCGGAATAGGAATGCCTGAGTTAATAATAATACTGGTGATCATCCTGATCATCTTTGGCGCAGGGAAACTTCCCGAGATCGGCGGAGCGCTTGGCAAAGGTATAAAGAACTTTAAAAAAGCCACAACTGAGCCGAGAGAAATAGATGTTCCTCCATCCTCCAATAAAACAGATGATGATGATGAAAAATAGGTAATAGCTCACTAAAGTCGCCCATATCGCACTGACCACTGACCACTGTTAGGGTAGGGGCGACTTTAGTCGCCCATATCGGGAGGTTAAAACCTCCCCTGCCCTGATTTATTGAGCTGATACAAAAATAGGTTCAGGCACAAGTCTAAAAAGGAACATCACTTTCAGATATGGGTTCTTGTCCCGGCTGTGACATAGGCCCTGGTCCCGGCTGTGGTGTAGGTTCGGCAACCTGTTCTCTTCCCTGCCCTTTAGAGTCAAGCATCTGCATATTTAAGGCAACTATCTCTGTAGTATAACGCTTATTCCCGTCTCTGTCCTCCCAGGATCTGGTTTGAATCCTGCCTTCGATATATATCAAACTCCCCTTTGAAAGGTAGTTTCCGCATATCTCGGCCAGCTTTCCGAAGGTGACAATTCTGTGCCACTCGGTCCTCTCAGCCTTTTCACCACTCTTATCTTTCCACCGCTCGCTGGTTGCCAACCTAAGATTCGTTACCATGGTGCCATCTTGAGTATATCTGACCTCCGGATCGGCCCCGAGCCTCCCTATGAGTATAACCTTGTTAACCATCCTAACCTCCTTTGGTAATATGTATCAGCTCAATAAATAAGGGATAACCCTGGTATGTAGGGTGGCATTTTATATGCCGCCATCTCCGATAGGGTATAAAACCCCATCCTACCACGTAAGAGTGGTTGTGGATCGAAACCAACATTTTAAAAATGTAATCCCCTATTTATTGTGCTATTTTGGTAATATCTTGCCATCTCTAAGAATTATCGTACACTACCCTGCTAAATCTGACAATCTAATTATTCCTTATTGACTTTCACCCGTGTCATAAAGTAGTTATATCAGCAAGGAGGGGAATCTGTGAGCCCGCTGGAAGGAGTAATACTTGGTGTCATTCAGGGGCTGACGGAATTCCTGCCCGTGAGCAGCTCCGGTCACCTGGTGATTGCCCAGAGTTTCATAAAGGGGTTTCAACAGCCCGGCATCCTGTTTGATGTAATGCTCCATTTCGGGACACTTCTTGCTGTAGTTTTTTTCTTAAGGGAAGATCTGTGCGATATCGTAAAGGCCATATTACAAAAACAACACGGGGAGGCGGATTCTGCCATTATCTCCGGTAGAAGAAATCTGGGTTTCCTTATTATAGTGTCAACCCTAATTACCGGCGTCATTGGCCTGTTATTCAACGATACGATTCATATACTTTTCAAGTCGGTTAATTTTGCCGCTTCCATGCTCTTGGTGACGGGGTCTTTGCTTTTTCTTTCCGATAAAGTCAGGAACACATACAGGCTCGGAAAAGATATGAATGTTACTGACGGCATAATTATCGGCATTGCTCAGGGGATATCCATCATGCCCGGTATATCGAGATCAGGCGCAACAATAGCCTTCGGAATATTCAGAAATCTGGACAGGGAAACAGCGGCAAGATTTTCCTTCCTGCTCTCGATCCCGGCAATAATTGGAGCAGTGATATTTGAATCACGTCACATTGGATCCATCCCATCGGATGACTTAATTCCTTATGTGGCCGGTACCGCTGCTGCTGTCTTAACCGGATTCTTGTCACTGAAGCTTCTCTTTCTGATAATTAAGAAAAAAAGGGGGCTTGGCATCTTCGCTTATTACTGCTGGTTTGCAGGCATCGCCACTCTCCTTGTTAATGTACTCTGAGCAACGTTTTAACGTTTTGCTGAAGGCTGAAAGAAAAACAACCTAATAGCCTTCAGCCTAAACAACCTGCAGTAAGGCTTTTCATGAAAGAAGAAATACAGGAATCAAAAAGGGGCAGAGAGATTTTAGGGGTGGTATTCCTCGCTCTTGCCATCTTCCTTTCATTGTGCATCATTTCCTACAATTCCGCAGATCCCTCCTTTACTCACTATGCGACAAACAAGGGCGGAGTTCACAATCTTTGCGGTTCTGTTGGTTCATACACCTCCAATATCCTTATGAACTTCCTTGGGACAGGCGCCTTCTGGCTGCCGGTTATTCTTATAATTATATCATTCGGATTTTTTCTGAACAAGGCCTTCAGGCTTGGACCCGTTGCAATTGCCGGTTTCATTGGTCTTATATTTTCTACATCTGTGCTTTCTGCAATGAAACAGGACACTGTTCAACTGTTTGGAACGAAACTTGAGTCGGGGGGGGTTCTCGGAACAGTTTTTTCAGCCTTCCTGAGTTCTTATCTGAACCATGTTGGGGCATATATACTTCTCATTCTCATCCTTATCGTATCCCTTATGATTACGATCAATCTATCGTTAATAACTATTATTAGTATTGCGGCAAAATCGGTAAGCAGGACATTTATCTGGCTGAAAACCTTCTTTGTAATAAGAACTGAACGAATAAAAAGACAACGGAAGATATCCGGAGAGAAAAAGAAAAGAATTGCGAAAACCAACCCTGTTATAATGCCTGTTGAGAGGGCGCGCGCAAAAAGGATGGAACAGGTGCTACTTGAATTTCCCCCTCAGAAAGACTTTTTCCAACTGCCTTCACTATCACTGCTCGACGACGCAAAACGCAAGGACATGAGGATTAAGAGGGAAAGTCTCATCATG
>JAUWQS010000466.1 GCA_030610915.1 Pseudomonadota bacterium
GGCCAGAAGATGGGGATATTCTCAGGTTCGGGAGTCGGGAAAAGTGTTCTCCTCGGTATGATTGCCAGGAATACCAGGGCAGATGTCAATGTTATAGGATTCATCGGTGAGAGAGGCAGGGAGGTCCGGGAATTTCTGGAAAAGAATCTCGACGAGGAAGATCTGGCAAGATCGGTGGTTGTTGTGGCCACATCCGACACGCACCCTTTGATCAGGGTGAGGGCCGCATATATTGCGACATCCATAGCCGAGTATTTCAGGGATCAGGGGAAGGATGTCCTGCTCATGGTCGATTCCCTGACGAGGTTTGCGATGGCCCAGAGAGAGATTGGTCTTTCAGTTGGAGAACCACCGACGACAAAGGGATACCCGCCATCGGTTTTCAGTCTCATGCCGAGACTTCTGGAGCGGGCCGGTAATTTAGAGGGAATGGGGAGTATAACGGGTATCTATACTGTCCTGGTCGAGGCCGATGACTTTAATGAACCGATAGCGGATGCTGCAAGGTCGATCATGGACGGGCATATATCGCTTTGCCGGGACCTGGCGGCGCAGAATCACTATCCTGCCGTCGATGTCCTCAATAGTGTAAGCAGGGTGATGGTAGATATTGTCGATGATACGCACGTAAAAAAAACCGGCGATATCTTAAATGTCGTGGCAACTTATAAGAAGGCGGAGGACCTGATAAATATAGGCGCTTATGTGGAAGGGTCCAATCCTAAAATAGATTACGCAATAAAGATGATCGACAGGATAGATTCATTTCTCACGCAGGATATCGAAGAGAAGGCAAATTTTGCCGACAGCAGGAGGGATATGTTTGCGCTGTTTGAAGAGCCGCATTCACCGCTTGAGATGACAAAACAGAGTAACGTATCAGCTCAATAAATAGGGGCAAATCCAGACACGTAGCTGCCTCCATCTTCCGGAAGCAGGGTTTGGGCGTAGAGGTTACGCCTTTGAGCTTTGCACAGCCCCTGTAGCGGAGACCTTCAGGTCTCCATATTCACGTAACACAGTATGACTAAAGCACATGGAAGGCTGAAGCCTTCCGCTACATGCTTCTGCCATATGCCTTCCCCCATTTATTGAACTATTACAGCGTAACCTTAAACCCGTGGACCGTGGAACAGTGAACCTGAATAGTTACAAAAATTGTTTCAAATGTATTCACTTCTATATCACACATGATCCCAAATTTCCTTACGGGTGTCGGGCTATGAAATTCAAATCCCTGCAACTACCATCCGTAGTCACATTCAGATGGTCGGGCCTGGAGTGCCAGATGTTCTCCCCCAAAAGGAAAAGATGACAGTTTAGGCTGAAGGAAAATAGGCTGTAGGCTGTTAGGCTGTAGGTGGAAGGTAGTTATAATTAATATTCCTTCAGCCCTAACAGCCTTCAGCCTTCAGCCTAAACAACCTAAAAAGATGTTTAAATTTAAATTACAGGCGCTACTGGACTACAGAAAAAGTATTGAAGAGAGGCTCTCTCTTGAATTTTCTGACAAACTGAGACAATTTGAAGGTGAAAAGGATGTCCTGGAAGGACTCAAGAGAAAAAGGTCCGTCTTGATTGATCAGTTGACCAGAATGCAGGAAGACAAATTGAGTGTTGCCGAAATTTCATTATATTATTCCTGTCTGAGCTATACGAAGAACATGCAGAACAGCCAGGAAGACGCCGTTGGCAAAATGGAAAGAGACATGGAAAAAAAGAGAGAAGAACTTCTCGATGTCATGAAAAAGAGGAAGGCAATAGAAATCCTCAAGGAGAAGAAGTTGGCGGAGTATCGGTCGGATATAATGAGCAGAGAAGGCAAGGAACTGGATGAAGTGGGTATTACTGCTCAGGTATTTAGGCTGAAGGCTGAAGGTAGAAGGTAAAAAAACAGTGGACAGTGGACAGTGGACAGTATTTTCTGACCACTGACCACTGACCACTGACCTTCAGCCTAAACAACCTGAGTAGGCGGGTGGGTGGCATGGACAAACTTGTTTGTCCGTGCGTAATTACTCAGGCT
>JAUWQS010000425.1 GCA_030610915.1 Pseudomonadota bacterium
GAGACTATGGTATCATCGCCCAGGGCCTTGCAGGCCAATCTTAACGCTAAGGCCTCGCCACAACCCTGACACGCCCTGTGACCCGGGCTGAAATACTCTTTCTTGTCAATTAGTCTCGGGGCATACAAATCAAAATTTTCTACAATACTCATTTAATCCCCCACTCCATAGAACTCATATCCCTCTTTTTTAGCCTTAACGGCGCTTTCCGCCATATTTACAAAGTCTTCAACTGAAACATCCCGACCGCCAAGCCCCATTATGTAATTTACTATCAGAGGCCGGTTGTCTTCGCTGTACAGCGCCGACTTGACATCGGCAAAGACGGGCCCGCCTGAATCCCCGAACGACACGGCTCTGTCCATCACCGCCAGTATCCTGGCGCCCTTTACAGCCTTTCTAAGTTCATCAAACGGGAATGGTCTCCAGAGCCTTATCTTAATTAGTCCGACGGCAACACCCTTGTCTCTCAATTCATCGACGGCCAGCTCCGCGGTTTCTCCCATCGACCCCATGATCAGCAATAATACCTCAGCCCCTTCAGCCTTGTAAGTCTCCACCGGCCTGTATCTTCGCCCAAACCGCTTTTCCCACTCGTCCCAGATCTTCAGTATCGTCTTTTTTGAATTAACAAGCGCCTCATCCTTTGCCCTCATCATCTGAGGATAGTAGTCCGACATGGCAAAGGCTCCCATAGTCAGGGGCTTGTCCGGATGCAGGGTTGCGTAAGGAACACGATCCGGCAGAAATTTATTCACCTCTTTCTGCTCGGGGAACTCAACAGGTTCGACCATGTGTGTCAATATAAAACCATCGAGACAAATAATGACAGGCAGCATAACATCTTTATCTTCCGCAATCCTGTAAGCCTGCAGCGTGAGATCTATAACCTCCTGTCCATTCTCCGAAAATATCACAATCCAGCCGCTATCCCTCTGCGGCATGATATCGGAATGGTCACTCAATATGTTCAGCGGGGCATTGACGGGACGATTTGCCACCGACATCACTATCGGGAGTCTCATCGCGGAGGCTATAGGGAGCAACTCATGCATCAGCATAAGTCCCTGAGAGCAGGTTGCCGTATAAGCCCTCGCGCCGGTTGCGGAAGCGCCTATACAGACGCTCATGGATGAATGCTCGGATTCAACGGTGACATATTCTGCATCGATCCTTCCATCGGCGACTATCTCCGACAGGTGTTCCGCTATATGAGACTGGGGAGTTATGGGATATACTGCCGCCACATCTATATTACACATTCCAACCGCTTCCGCCGCAGCTATTGCCACTTCCATGCCAATGCGTTTTGCCATTCTCATCCCTCCTCCACCATCTCTATTGCCCCCGGCCAGCATTCACGGGCGCAAATCCCGCAGCCCTTGCAGTAATCCAGGTCTGCCCTGAAAAAACCATCCGCCTCCTGTCTTACACACCCTTCAGGACAGAATATATAGCATATACCGCACTTAATACACTTTGCGTCATCCCATATAGGGCGCATCGCCCTCCAGCTTCCAGTATGATACTCCTTCGCACTTCCAGGTGTATGAACCACATTTCCCGGACTGATCTCCCGCCAAGTTGCTTCAGCCATAATTATATCCCTCAAATTCTCTTCAGATAGACCTCGTTAAATAGTCGAGTGGAAAAGTAGTCGAGTGGGAAAAAACCACAAACAATTTCATTAGGTTGTTTAGGCTGAAGGCTGTTAGGGCTGAAGGAATATCAATTATAAATACCTTCTACCTTCAGCCTGTTTTTCCTTCAGCCTTCGCAACCGACTGTCCAATTTTCGGGTAAGGGCTGCTTACTTGAATAATACCAACCACTTGACCACTTGACCACTCGACTACTCGACCACTTGACGAGGTCTGGATTATTTAACTACTCAGGTTGTCAGGTTCACTGTTCACTGTTCACTGTTCACTGTTCACGATTCACGGTTCAGTGGTTAAAAAACAATCAACCTTGAACCCTTTCTTGTTTCCGGCTTGTCCGGATCAGGGCAGGGGGGAGTTTTAACCTCCCGATGTGGGCGGCTAAAGTCGCCCCTACCCCTATTTATTGAGCTATTACCTAACTCGGACAAGCCGGAAAAGCCCAAAGCCCAAAGCCTGTAGCCGTTCACGGCTTGAAATTGGAAATTAGAAATTCGGGAGAAAAGCATGAGGCCAAATTTCCAATTTCTAATTTCGACGGTAAGTGTTCGCTTACTAAGTTCTTTTGCCATTTTTGCAAGAACTTTACGACTAAGGGACTAACAGCCTTCAGCCTAAACACCTACAGCCTATCTACCTAAGCACTTACCTTCACTTCAGAATATGCCCTTTTCAATGCCTTGATATTTTTCTTTGCTATCTTCCCGAATCTATTTTCCAGCGGCTCCTCT
>JAUWQS010000300.1 GCA_030610915.1 Pseudomonadota bacterium
TTCAGAAATGAAGGGGTTTCCACCTTTCACAATCCGGAATTCACCATGATGGAATTTTATCAGACCTACGCGACCTATGAAGATCTTATGGATATGACGGAGGAGCTGATAATTGATATTTCACGGAAACTTCTTGGCACATATACGATCAACTATCAGGGTATGGAGATAGATCTGACACCTCCCTGGCAGCGGATGACCGTTAAGGAGTCTATCGTAAAGCACTGCGGGATCACCCCTGATATCCTTGAAGACGCTGGAAAGGCTGTAGAGTATGCAAAGAGCCTGGGACTACCGATCAAGGATGGCGAGCCGTTTGGGAAGGTGATCATGGAGATATTCGACGAGATGGTGGAGAAAAATCTGATTGAGCCGACATTTGTTACGGGTTATCCCATAGAGGTCTCACCACTCTCAAGAAAAAGCGCCGGCAATCCGGGGTTTGTCGATCGCTTTGAGCTCTATATATGTGGTAAAGAGATCGCCAATGCCTTCTCGGAGTTGAACGATCCCGTGGATCAGAGGGAGCGGTTTACGATGCAGCTCAAGGCGAGGGAGGCAGGAGATGACGAGGCCCATGAAATGGATGAGGATTACATCCAGGCGCTGGAATACGGAATGCCTCCAACCGCGGGAGAAGGAATCGGAATAGACAGGCTGGTAATGCTCTTTACCGATTCACCCTCCATCAGAGATGTCATCCTCTTCCCACATATGAGGAAGAAGGCTGAAGGAAAATAGGCTGAAGGCTGTTAGGGCTGAAGGAAAAACAACCTAACCTGACAGCCTTCAGCCTACAGTCTAAACAACCTAACCTGACAGCCTTCAGCCTACAGTCTAAACAACCTAATATATGTCCTACGAACTATACATAGGTCTCCGATACCTCAGGGCAAAGAGAAAGCAGACATTTGTCTCAATCATCACCATCATATCGGTAGGCGGGATATTCCTCGGCGTTGCAGCTTTGATTATCGTGCTTGCGGTTATGAACGGGTTTGAGACTGAACTCAGGACGAAGATACTGGGTATAAATTCTCATATTGTCCTTATGGAATACAATGGTGGAATGAGGAATTATAAGGAGGTGATGAGAGATATCGAAGGTGTCGAGGGTGTCGTTGCATCAACACCATTTATATATAGTCAGGCCATGTTGAAGAAAGGCAAAAATGTAAGCGGCGTAGTCCTAAGAGGATTATCAATTAAAAGCGCTGCCAAGGTAATAAGTCTGGGAAAGATGGAGAAAGGGAACATCGACTATCTTTCCCCCAAAGCGCGCAGTTCCATAAAGCTTAAGGCTGACATTGCAGAACTCCCCGGAATTATCATAGGAAAAGAATTATCCAAGAGCCTCGGTGTGTCTCTCTTTGAGACGATGCATGTCCTGTCTCCCATGGGCGTCTCCACTCCGATGGGAATGGTGCCCAGGATGAAGAAATTCCTCGTCGTTGGGATTTTTGATTCGGGATTCTATGAATATGATTCATCGCTTGCCTTCCTGTCTCTTAAGGACTGTCAGAATTTTCTCCGTATGGATGATGATCTTGTAACGGGAATCGAGATAAAGGTCGCCGATATTTACAAGGCGGGAGTAATTGCAAGAGAGATCGAAAGAAAGTTAGGGTATCCATACTGGGCCAGAAACTGGACACAGATGAATAAAAATCTCTTCTCGGCGCTTAAACTGGAAAAGAGGGTCATGTTTATCATCTTGAGTCTGATTGTGCTGGTGGCCGCTTTCAATATCATTACCACCCTTATTATGGTTGTTATGGAAAAAAACAGGGATATAGCAATACTGAAATCCATGGGCGCAACCGCAAAAAGCATCATGAAAATATTTATGTTTCAGGGGCTTATTATAGGCGTGGCCGGCACCATCCTTGGCTGCATCGGAGGTCTTTTTGTTGCCCTCAACTTAGAGAAGATATCCGTATTTGTTGAGGAAATTTTTGGATTCAAGATACTTCCAGGTGATGTGTACTATCTGACTGAACTTCCTTCACAGGTAAATTACGGGGATGTCCTGATCATTGTTGCTGGAACCATGCTGATTTGTTTTCTGTCAACGATCTACCCATCTTTGAGAGCCTCGAGACTGGATCCATCCGAGGCGTTGCGATATGAATAAAGTGATAAAAGTCAGCAACTTAAATAAAACCTTTGTCAAAGATGGAAACAAGATTGAGGTATTGAAGGAATTGGATATTGAGATTAACAGAGGGGAATCACTCGCAATTATTGGCACTTCAGGGGCAGGGAAAAGCACACTTCTCAATATTTTAGGCACACTGGATCATCCAACCTCCGGCTCTTTGCTCTTCGATGGCCTCGATGTATTTGACTGGAGTGAGAAAAAACTGGCTGAGTTTAGAAATAAAAAAATAGGCTTCGTCTTTCAATTTCATCATCTTCTGCCGGAGTTCAACAGCCTGGAAAATACGATGATGCCGGCGCTGATAAATGGCATGTCTAAAGAGGATGCCAAAAAGAGGGCTGAGGTTGTCCTGGCTGAGGTGGGGCTCGGTGACAGGCTGACCCACAAACCGGGGGAGCTCTCCGGAGGTGAGCAACAAAGGGTCGCCGTTGCGAGAGCGCTTATAATGGAACCCAATATAATCCTGGCCGATGAACCAACAGGAAACCTCGACACTGAAACAGGAAAGAAGATAGAAGATATCCTGATAAGCCTGAACAAAACAAGGAATATTACCCTAATCGTGGTTACACATAACAGACAATTGGCCGGCCGGATGTCCCGGGCCACAGGCCTGCGGGACGGGAAGGTTTATGCGCTTGAGGTTTAGGGGTTTACGGGTTCAACGGTTCAGCAGTTCAGAGGTTCACGATTGATAGCTTTTAACCGTTGAACCTCCTTTTAAGATGGGAGTTAAGGCACGAGCGAGTGGGTCAATTTGTAATAGCCAATAAATAGGAGCAGATGATCATAGATTCCCGCCTACGCGGGAATGACGAAATGAGGTAACTATCTGTCATTCCTGCGGAAGCAGGAATCCAGAAAATTGCTAAGTCCGAGGCATACCAGGGTATTTACCGCTATTTATTGAGCTGATACGTCAATTTCTTGTCGGCCTACGAACAAAGATTAACGAAAGAAAGGTAACCGTGAACCCCTGAACCGTGAACCGTGAACCCTAAAACCGTGAACCCTATTTACGAGGTCTGCATTGAATAAAAGAGTCTTATTTTCCGTTTTGATATTGCTGCAATTTTTGATCTCTCAGAGTCTTTTTGCGCAAGAACTGAAGAAGGTCGCAGTCTTGCCCTTTGAGATTTACAGC
>JAUWQS010000476.1 GCA_030610915.1 Pseudomonadota bacterium
TCCTACTATCCCCTGGGTGCGAAGACGCCTACCCTGTGTGGTGCAGGATGCAATGTTCTTCTGCCCCCACGTAGTAGGTCGGGCTTCTCGCCCGACGGAGTGACTTTTTGAGTGCGATTTCGCGTAAGTTACTTGGAAGTCCACGCAATGTCATTCTGAGGAGCCCTTCGCCCATGTCATTCTGAGGAGCGAAGCGACGAAGAATCTGGGGCTCAGGATAAACTCCGCGACGAAGAATCTCAATGATATCAGATTCTTCGCTGTCGCTCAGAATGACAAAAGAGTGTTTTTCAGACTTTTTACGAGTTCATCTGAATTGCAAGCAAAAATTTATCACGAAGGTCAAAGTTAACGAATAGTGTTCTTCGTGTTCTTCGTGGTAAAACAACATGATAGTAAAATCTCAAATTATGACCGGTTGCAGTATAGCTTTTAGCTCTTAGCCTTCAGCCTAAACAACCTAATGAAATTGTTTGCAATTTTTTCTCACTCGCCCACTCGACTATTTAACAGTGTCTGAAAGACGGTTCAACTGTTCAACGGTTAAAAGCTATCAACCGTGAACCGTGAACCGTGAACAGGTTTAAAGATTTATTGACAATGGATTGATTTTAAATTAAATTCACCTTGGAAAATATTTTAACGAGGTAAAAATGGGAGAATCAAAGTGAAGGAAGTTTCAGATGTTACTATGGCGGATATTGGAGGACACTTTCACGGAGGCCTCCTCGATATGATCTCGAATTCTGGCGCAATGGTTCAGTTTGTGCTGTTGTTGCTCCTGTTCTTTTCCATTATCTCATGGGCGATTATCCTGATGAAATACAGGGTCATTAGAAAGACGAAAAAAGAAAATGATATGTTTATAGAGGCTTATATGGGAAGCGCCAAGCTGTCAGACGTGTTTCCTGAATCAAGGAAGTTCAAGTATTCCACCGTTGCCGAGGTATTTAGATCGGGATATGTTGAGCTTGGGAAGATAAGCAAAACGAAAAGAGAATCACGGGCCGTGGAAGAAGTAACCGGCGAGGGAAGCCCCGTAGAAATGCGTGGATTTGATAATGTTGAACGGGCGCTGAACAGGGCCTGCGGTTCTGAAACCACAAAGCTGGAAAGCGCTCTCGGTTTCCTTGCGACAACGGGAAGCATATCTCCTTTTATAGGTCTTTTCGGCACCGTATGGGGAATAATGAATGCCTTTAGAGGTATCGGAGCGAGAGGCTCGGCGACACTGGCCGTTGTTGCTCCCGGAATATCGGAGGCGCTTATTGCCACAGCAGCAGGCCTGGCAGCGGCCATTCCAGCCGTTATCTTCTATAATTACTATTTGAGACACATCAGGACCATAACGATAGAGATGGATAATTTTGCCTCTGAATTCCTGAATATTGTTGAAAGACGTTACCTGAAATGAGACACTCAAAAAACCGCAGCAACTTTAACGATGGGCATATGTCTGATATCAATGTGACCCCGCTTGTTGATGTCGTTTTAGTACTTTTGATAATCTTTATGGTCACTGCGCCTATGCTCCAGATGGGGATAGACGTCAATCTTCCACGTGTAAAGGCGAGGACTGTAGATGTAAGTGAAGAAAAGCTCATCCTTACCATAAACAACAAAAGAGAGATATTCATAAACAGGTATAAGACCCCAATGTCCAATCTCAAATCAAAATTAGAGAGCATCTTCGAAAGCAGGATAGACAGGGTGGTTTTTATGCGTGCCGACAAGGATGTTCCTTACGGATTTGTCATTCAGGTTATGTCTGAAATCAGAAAAGCGGGTATAGATAAGCTGGGAATGATTACTGAACCACCGGAGAAGTCGAAATGACGTTTTATGAAAAGCTAAAAGATGATGATATAAGTCTTAACAGCATGACCGTCTTTTCTTTTTTGCTTCATGCGCTTGTTCTTTCTATTATTT
>JAUWQS010000468.1 GCA_030610915.1 Pseudomonadota bacterium
TCCCTCGATAGCCCAGTCAAATTGATTCCCTGTATGCTGATAATCACCCTGCGTAAATATCTTCTGAACAGCGACCGGTTTCACACCCATCCCAATTTCCATACCTACCGGCAGTCGACCTCCCTCAGATGTCTCTGCTCCTGCCTTCGAAAATGCCTGATACATAAGATCCTGAAAATCGGCCCTCGCCTTTTTAAATCCCACAGTATTGACGTTCGCAATGTTGTTCGCCACAACATCCTGATTTACCTGCTGAGCCTCCATTCCGGCAGCAGCGATCCATAATGATCTCATTGTATTACCCCCTTAATTTGTAACTTCTCAGAAAAATCGGGTTTAGCTATTGCCTGAACGGAAACCCCTCTTTTCGTCATTTCGACTGAAGGGAGAAATCTTTAAAGTCACGTATTTTCAGTGCCGTAAGATTTCTCGCTCCGCTCGAAATGACAACTTTGGATAGTTTTCGTTCAGGCACTATTTAAACCTACGCTACATTCATCTGTGTGAATCTGTGGCTGAGTAGTTACCTTAATTTTCCAATACGGTTTGTTGCCATCTCATCCTGCTCGCTCACCGTCCGCATAACTTTTTGATACGCCTCAAAAGATCGCTGGGCATTGATCATTTCCACCATCTCTTTTATGACCTTCACATTGGAAAGTTCCAGATATCCGGAGCAGATCTTTGGATCTTTTTCTTCCACCAGACCTGCATTACCAGGATCTTCAAAAATGCCTCTTCCAATTTTGACAAGGGATGCCCTGTTTGTAAAATCGACGATCCTCAGTTTGCCGGCACGCTCACCGTCAACCTCGACAGCGCCGCTGCCGCCTATCTGCACATCTTCTCCATCAATTACAATCTTTCCCGATTCTCCCAGGACGCAATCCCCTGACTTCGTCACCAATTCACCATCTTTATTGATCGCAAAACTTCCATTTCTTGTGTAGGCCTCTCCACCTTGTGTCTCAACAACAAAAAAGCCGCCTCCCTGTATTGATAGATCCAGTGGATTCCCGGACTTCTGCATACCACCAGGCGTGTAATCAACTGTGAGAATCTGATTATGGGAAAAAGCATTATTTTCCATGGATGGTGCGGATTGTTTCCTTACAAACGACAACCTATCGACCTTGAAACTAGGTGTGTTAACATTGGCAATATTATTAGTGATTAAATTAATTTGCTCAGCTTTTCTTATACAGGCATGAACAACGGCGCTATAAAACACTTCTCTTTCTCCTATGTCCTATGCGTTTTTTGTCTCTGAATGATTGATGCACGTTGTGTGCCAAAGACCATTTTTAGGTTGTTTAGGCTGAAGGCTGAAGGCTGTTAGGGCTGAAGGACAGTGGTCAGTGGTCGGTGGTCGGTGGTCAGAAAATACTGTTCACTGCCCACTGTCCACTGTTTTTTTACCTTCTACCTTCTACATGCAGGTAAATTTTCGCGTCCTGCGGAAAATTTTTCCTCATCTCACTTTTTCCTGCGATCAAGGTCTATAATAAGATGTGTTTCTCCTTCCGATAAACCCAGACTTTTCGATATTTCTTCCTCAGATAGACCCTGTTTCGCCATTTTTATGACATCATCATAAGGCTTCTTATTTGTAAGAGTCTTTTTTGTCCTTGTTGTTTTTTTTACATCTAACTTTTCAATCTTAATATCCGACTGCTCGACAAGAGCCTTCAATTTCTTCTCCTTTTTATTCAAGGAACCAGCAATCTTTTTCATGGCAGTCTTGCACTCTTCCATGGTCTGAAGGAGATTTTCGGCAGAATCCTGAGATTCATTCAGCATGTTCCTGAACTCTGAGAAGGATTTTTCATTCACCCCTTCCGGCCTTTTCTTTATGTCTTTGAACATTGCCCGAAGAAGAAAAAAAATGGCGGCGCACAGGACAACATCCGCGATTATTTGGAAAAAAAGTAACTGCTCTATGTTCATAGTCTAAGAATTTCTATTTCCGAGACGTTAAATTAGCCGCTGATGGACGCGGATTAATTTTACTTCTTTATAAGC
>JAUWQS010000088.1 GCA_030610915.1 Pseudomonadota bacterium
ACATATTGCCGAGGTTGTCTATACCTGGAACAATACCCCCGCATCCCTCTCTGTAGAAGATATATACTTCAGTAAAACCGCCGCGGGGGCGCCTGATGACCCGGATTCATGGACATTCGACGGACCTTTTACCATCGGAGATATCATGTCCGATAATCCCGCCACTATGGATGTCGCCACACGGACCGATAATAATAAGAGTTTTATCCTGCTGAATCTTCCCGCCAGTGGCTGTCTCAGGATAAAGGATGTGAACTTTGGCGGAACCGACTTTGGCCCCTGCGCCATAGACGGCATTGCGGTGCACCGCCTGCAGATTCAGATACCGGGGGTTTAACAGATAGGCTGTAGGCTGTAGGCTATTAGGCTGTAGGCTGTTGGGCTAATAGTCTATAGTCTAACAGCCTACAGTCTAAACAACTGTTATGCTTGCTTGAAAAAATTTTTACATGCACCATATCTTGTATGCTATAATGTATAAAATTTAGAACTTAAATGAGGCGCAAGATGCAAGGACTAAAAATTGATCAAGATATCAAACCCTTGTCTGAGGTAAGGACAGGTATCGCAAACTTCATAAAGCAAGTCCATGATACAAAAAGACCTGTGATAATTACTCAGCATGGAAAAGGCGTTGCTGTTCTTTTAGATGCACATGAATATGAAAAGATGCAAGAGAAACTTGAGCTTCTGACAGATGCTCAGCTATCACTAAATCAGCTCGAAAATGGGGAAGGAATAGATCATGAGGATGCAAAAGAAAAAGTTTTGAAGCGAGTCCAAAAATGAAAATAGTCTGGTCCCCGCTGGCTATCGATAGGGCTTCGGAAATCGCAGATTATATTGCCCAAGACAAACCATCAGCAGCAGAAAAATGGATTAACACAGTATTTTCAAAAGTTGAACAGCTAAAATCCTCTCCTGAAATCGGCAGGATTGTTCCTGAAATTAGAAACAACCAATTTAGAGAGCTAATTTACGGTAATTACCGTATCATTTATCGTCTTGAAAAGAAACAAATATCTATTCTTACGATTCGCCATGTCAAGCAAATATTGCCAATAAAAGAAATTATGGCAAACAGCCTACAGCCTAAACACCTAAAAAAGAGGTAACTATTCAGCCTTTATTTAAGGCTCTGTATTTTAGACAGCCGAGACGGCTGTCCTACTTCGTGGGTGTTTATACAACCCAGTAGGACAGGCGTCGATAAAAAAGTAGGACAGGCGTCAATAAAAAAGTAGGACAGGCGTCAATAAAAAAGTAGGACAGGCGTCCCGCCTGTCAGGGCTCCATCAGCGGGGAAGAGACACAGTAGGGACAGGCGTTGCTGTTCTTTTAGATGCACATGAATATGAAAAGATGCAAGAGAAACTTGAGTTTCTGACAGATGTTCAGATATCACTAAATCAGCTCGAAAATGGGGAAGTTGTGGTATCAGCTCAATAAATCAGGGTAGGGGAGGTTTTAACCTCCCGATGTGGGCGACTAAAGTCACCCCTACCCCTGTTTATTGAGCTATTACGAAGTTGTGCTTAAAAAGTATGATGGAAGGAAAAAGAAATGAGGGAGTTAAATATCACCATTGAAATTTGGCGTAAAGGGAAAACCTATCTGGCAAGCGCCCCGGAACTGGATTTTATATCTCAGGGTAGAACCTTCGAGGAAGCTAAAAAGAATCTGTTGGAAGTCATCGATATCCAATTCGAAGAAATGACCGAGATGGGTTCGCTTGATGAGTACTTGCAAGAGTGTGGCTTTCTCATTGAAGGAAACAACATCGTTCCTCAAAAGGAAATTATCGGTTTCGAAAAATCAGTTGTAACGATGAATTAATATGCCCAGAATTCAACCCACCGACTGCAAAACGCAACTGAATATTTTTCTGTTTTACGGATGTCAATACAAGAGGAAAAAGGGCAGCCATCATGTGTTAACTTTCCCCGGCGCAAAGCGTGCTGTGGTAATTCCCGAATATGATGAAATAGATGTGGATATTATCAAAAACAACATGAGAACTGTTGGTATGACGAGAGAGGAATATTTCGAGGCCATCGATAAGGTTAGGTAGTCGTAACGGTGCGGTTACTAACGGCCTGCAGCCTAAACACCTAAGTAGTGCCTGAACGAAAACCCCACTTTTTGTCATTTCGACCAAAGGGAGAAATCTTAAATTTCAATATTAACAATACGCTAAGATTTCTCGCTCCGCTCGAAATGACAGCTTCGGATAGTTTTCGTTCAGGCACTAAGTAGTTGCTGTAAAAGAACTGCATTTCAAGAAAGTATGGGAGGTACATCATGCCTGCTGCTAAAAAACTTATCGATGAAGCCCTTTCTCTTCCGGTCGAAGAGCGGGCGCTTGTCGCAGATTTCTTATTGAAAAGCCTTAACATGCCGGATCCTGCAGTTGATAGAAAATGGGTCGAGATAGTTAGACGACGGCTTGGGGAACTTCGCTCAGGAAAAGTCAAACCTGTTCCAGGTAACGAAGTATTTGATAGAGTTTATAAACGGTTTGCCAAATGAAATACGTTTTTCACCCTGAAGCCGAGGTCGAGTTTGTCTCCGCTATAGATTATTATGAAGATTGTGAACAGGGTCTCGGTTACGATTTCGCCGTTGAAGTCTATTCCACTCTTGAGAACAGCCTCGGTTTTCCAAAAGCTTGGCCCATACTCGAGGATGATATCAGGCGCTGTCAGACTCGTCGTTTTCCATATGGGATTATCTATGTAATTAATAATGAAGACGTTCTCTTCATCCTTGCAGTTATGCATCTGCATAGAGACCCTGAATACTGGAAAGATAGAGTGTAGGACAGGCGTCCCGCCTGTCGGTGTAGAACAAGTGTCAATAAAAAAGTAGGACAGGCGTCCCGCCTGTCGGAATCATCTCGTATAGATATTTATTGGAGAAACAGCCTGTGAAACACGCAAAGAGGACAATTTTTTTTCTTGTCGCAGCGCTGATGGTTCTTCTCTGTGCCCTTGCTCATGGAGAGACGGCCCTGAAGGAGAAGGTTTTCTCTTTTGGCGGGCTGCCAGGGGGCTGGGCTATCTATATCGAGTCTTTGAAGATCAGCCCTGATTCATCCCGCATAGCCTGTGTGGCAGGCAGGGACGGGAAATTCTCCGTAGTGGCGGGTGGGGGCGAGGTTGGGCCTCTCTACGATGGCATCGGCATAGACTCCCTGATATTCAGCCCCGATTCAAGACATATCGCTTATCAGGCCAGAAAAGGTAAAAGATGGTCTGTGGTGGTGGACGGGAAAGAGCAGGCCTGCTATGACGGCGTCTCTGTCCCTGTGTTCAGCCCCGATTCCTCTCGTGTGGCCTACATAGCGCAGAAAGGGAAGAAACATGTTGTTGTCGTGGACGGGAAAGAAGGGAAGACGTATGATGGCATCATTCCTGACAGCCCTGTCTTCAGCCCCGATTCAAGACATCTCGCTTACGCCGCCATGAAAGACAAGAAGATGCTTGTGGTGGTGGACGAAAGAGAGAAAACCCTCTACGATGCCGTATCCTATCTTGCCTATAGCCCCGATTCCTCCCGCCTGGCATATGCCGCCGGGAAGGCCGGCAAATGGTTCATGGTGGAAAATGGCAAAGAAGGGCCAGAGTACGAGGGCGTTCGTGTTTACGCCTACAGTCCGGACTCATCTCACCTGGCCTGCACTGTGCAGAAGGACGACAAGTCGTTCGTGGTGACGGACGGCGTGGAAGGTCCCGAATACGATGGTGTTGGTATCCCGACCTACAGCCCGGACTCAAAACGCCTCGCCTACCTTGCGGTGAAGGGCAAAAAGTGGTTCATGGTTGTGGACGGCAGGAAGGAGATGGACTGCGATGAGATTGGCATCCTGACATACAGCCCGGACTCCTCCCACGTAGCCTATTCGGCCAGGAAGGGCAAGAGTTGGTTTGTTGTGGCGGATGGGAAAAAAGGGCCTGAATATGACGTGGTGATGATTCCCGACTACAGCCCCGATTCATCCCGCCTCGTCTATACTGCCAAAAAGGGGGATAAAATGATCGTGGTTGAAGACGGAAAGCCCTATGCCGCATATGAGAGGGTGACCATGCCGCGATTCAGCCCCGACTCGTCTCGCCTTGCATACGCAGCGCAAAAGGGCGGGAAGTGGATGGTTGTAGTTAACGGGAGGGAGGGGGCGGAATATGACAGCGTTGTTCTACCGGTTTTCAGCCCCGATTCATCTCATCTTGCGTATATGGCGCAAAAAGATGGCAAATGGATGGTCGTGGCGGACGGGAAGGAGGGAAAGATGTGCGTTGCCGGATTTCTCAAGGGTTCGTCTCTCGTGTTCGACTCCCCCACCCGTTTCCATGCGCTTGCCGTTGGCTTCTCCAATCTTGAGTTTTTCAGGCTCGAGGTGGAGATTGTGGAGTGAAGGTCGATGGATGGGCGTATTTGACAGGCGGGATTGACAGGCGGGACGCCTGTCCTACTGTGCGGTGCGGGTGTAAAAGATGCATGTTCTTATAGTTTTTCTTTTGGGTGTTGCGCTTATAGCGGGATACATTCCCATGAAGGACCGGCCGAAGGAGGAGTTGAGTTTGAATGTGGGCGTTCAGGGCCGGCCGGTGGTGATAAGGGAGGTGGTCAGGCCCCTGTCGGAGTTCAAAAACGACCATGTGGTTAAGCAGGCCTATGACTACAGTTGCGGCTCGGCTGCCCTTGCCACGATCCTCAACCATTATCTGGGCGAAAAGTTCGATGAAAGACAGGTCATCCAGGGAATGCTCCATCACGGGGACAAGGAGATGATTAAGAAGAGAAGGGCATTTTCACTTTTAGACATGAAGAAATTTGTAAGTGTGTTAGGGTATAAAGGGGTTGGTTACCGGGCTGAGACAGAAGATCTCAGGACGCTTGGTATGCCTTGCATTGTTCCGATAAAGATATTGGGCTACCATCATTTTGTGGTCTTCAGGGGAATATATAAGGATCATGTCTTCCTGGCTGACCCCTCGCAGGGCAATATCAGCTTTACCCTGTCAAAGTTTAAGGATGTCTGGTATGAGAATGTGGCGTTTGTCGTTTATCCAAACGGAAGGAAAGAGATAGACGCCCTGGAGCTGGCAGAGGATGACCTGCGGATTATCGATCTCAACACCACAAAACGTATACTGTTTGAGTATCGCCCGGCCTTTACCACTGCGGCCGAGCATGAGGTGGGGGAGGTGGGGGGCAGATACAAGTATTATAAGCACAAATAGGAATCAATCGGCAGGATGGGTGTTGCGGGGGCAATTTTTAATAGACAGGCGGGACGCGTGTTCTACACCCCGTAGTAGGTTGGGCGTCTCGCCCGACGGAGTGTGGTGGTGCGCCCTGATTGACAGGCGGGACGCCTGTCCCTACTGGGTGGACGAGGACGCCTGTTCTGCTGTGTGGACGAGGACGCGTGTCCCATGTGGTGTTACGAACCAGATAGAAAGGGGTATAGGTGATGGTGAAGAGGCTTACATTATTTTTTGTCGCAATTTTTTTCATTCTTTCTCTGGCGATGGATGTCGGGGCGGAAGAGGAACTTCGCAATGGTGCGCAGGAAGGCCCAGGGCTTTTGAAAAAGATAGAGAAACTTGAAAAGGACATAGGAGAACTTAAAAAAGAGGCCGAGGCAAGGAGAAAAGAGGCTGAGGCGAGGGAGAGGCTGGAGGTAACGGAAGAGGAAAAGGCTGAAAAGGAAAAGGAGGTCCTGTCCGCCGCCGGAAGGCGATATACGCTTGGAAAGAAAGGGATGATGGGGGTGGAGTATAACTTCGGATACAGCTATTATACTACAGACCGGTTGGAGTTTGGCGAGGCGGGGCTGGATGTACAGCATCAAAAGGTGCATTCCCTGACCCACACCATTGTCGCCGATTATGCCTTTCTTGACAATCTCACGGCCACAGGCTCACTTCCCTTTGTCTATAAGTATGAAAATGTTGGCGCATCTGAGAGCAAAGATGTGTCGGATGTGGGCGATATATCACTCGGCCTCAGATGGCAGCCTTTCAAGATTGGTGGCAAATGGCCCACGACAATACTGTCCGCCGGTATAAGCACCGATACCGGTCAGAGCCCCTATGATATAAATATTGGCGATGAGCTTTCGACCGGTTCCGGCTTCTGGTCCTGCTCCGCAGGAGCGAGCTTAAGCAAGACGATCGATCCCGTGGTGGCGTTCGGCAGCCTCAGTTATTCGCACAATTTTGATGCCAGCGATCTTAACCAGCATCATGGCACACTGTTATTGAAAAAGGTTGAACCGGGCGACAGTATAGGTTTCAGCATGGGGATCGGTTATGCGCTTTCCTACGATGTGTCCCTGACCATGGGCTTTTCGCAGAGTTACGGCTTTGAAACAGAGTATTATTATAAAGGTGGGATAACTCGTAAGAGCGCTGCATCTACGACTTCAAGCTTTAGTATAGGCACAGGCTGGCGGATAAATCCTAAAACGACGATATTTATAAATGTCGGCACCGGCCTTACCGATGACGCCTCCGACTTTTTCCTGTCATTCAGATTGCCCTTTGATTTTGAGCTTTAGAGGCATTCATTTTGTTATGTTTTAAACAAATTTGGGAGGTGAGTCTGATGAGTAGTAAAGATGTACTTGAACAAGCCATTGAAACTTGACAGTCTCGTAAAAAGCTCCACTATGCCACCTTGCGGCATTATAATGGAAAGTAACTTGTATTAATTTGTCATTTCGAACGAATGTGAGAAATCTTAGATTTCTCGTCGTCTCACTCCTCGAAATGACAGACGTAAAAACCGCTTC
>JAUWQS010000350.1 GCA_030610915.1 Pseudomonadota bacterium
GGAAGGCTTTAGCCTTCCATACGTATTGGCACGTAGCGGAGAAGGCTTTAACCTCACATTAAAAGAGAATGGAGACCTGAAGGTCTCCGCTACATGGGATTCATGTATACTCTACTCGACTGAGGCGCTTTGGCGGAGAAACAGCAGATTTTTGCATCAAACATGACTTCAAAGTGTGCAGTATTCCCGCTTTTCCTAACAGTCTTCAGCCTTCAGTCTATCCACCTGAGTAGTTACTTATAACAAAACTACCACAGGCAAAGGGCGCTTTCAAGGAGAAAAAAGAAAAGGGTCACATCTCAAATAATAAATATTGACAAACACCGGTTGTTAGTTTAAAGGTAAGGAACTGTAAAAACAATAAGATAATATCCGGAGGAGATATGGCCCGTCCCTTGCGAATCGAGTATCCTGGTGCGTTTTATCATGTCATAAGTCGCGGTAATGCCGGTTGCACCGTTTTCAAGAGCATTCGCGATAGAGAAAAGTTTTTTGAATATCTTGAAAAGGCGGTGGAGCGTTTTTCCATCCGGGTTCACACCTACTGCCTGATGACCAATCATTTTCATTTGCTACTGGAAACTCCCAATGCGAATTTGAGCAAAGCTGTCCAGTGGATAAATGTGAGCTATGCAACCTATTTCAACCGTAAAAGAGGCAGAAAGGGTCATTTGTTCCAGGGTCGTTTCAAATCGATTCTTATAGATGCGGATGAATACCTGAAACACCTCTCTCGCTATATTCATCTAAATCCTGTCCGCGCAAGAATGGTTGATAGACCTGATGAATATCGATGGAGCAGCTATCCCTATTTTACAGGGAAAAAAGAAGCTCCGGAATGGCTGGAGATGGATTGGCTTTTATCCCAGTTTGGTAAGGACAGGAAAACTTCTTGGAAAAATTATAAGCGATTTGTAGAAGATATTGATATCAAAGAGCTTGGAAATCTTTCAGATGATATTACAGGATGGTGCATTTTGGGAGCTCCCGAATTTGTCGATTGGGTAAAGGATACCTTTTTGAAGTCACGCGAGACAATAAAAGAGATTCCACAGTTAAAGGCGTTAAAATCCTTTACATCCGTTGAAAAGGTGGTTGAAACAGTGAGCAGGGAATTTGAATGTGATGCCGAACTGATTATGCGAAAAGGAGGCAAAAAAAATCTGCCACGGGATATGGCCATATATCTTGCTCGGGATTTAACCGGTGAAACAACGGTTATGCTGGGAAAAAAGTTTGGAAATATCCTGGGAGCTGCAATATCGCAAAGGTACATTGCTTTTGAGAAACAAATGAAGAAAACAAAATGCCTCAACCAGCGGATGATGAGTATCCGCAGGAAAATACTGGATAATTAGTGACCCCTTCTCCTTCCCGGAGCAGGTTGAGGATTCAAGAGAACCAACGTATATGAAGGCACGAAGAGTAATTGTCATAGGCGGCGGCCCGGCAGGGCTTATGGCTGCGGGACAGGCATCTGAAGCAGGAGCTGATACACTTCTGCTTGAAAAAATGAAACGTACCGGTCTAAAACTTTGTATTACAGGAAAGGGCCGCTGCAATATCACAAATATCGCTGAGGTATCTGACTTTATTTCCCATTTCGGCAAAACTGGCCCTTTTCTTCGGCAAACCTTTGCCCGGTTCTTCAATACCGATCTCATAGAATTCTTCAATGAACTGGGCCTGAAGTTGGTAACTGAAAGAGGCGGCCGTGTTTTCCCTGCAAGCGGCAAAGCGCCGGATGTCCATAGCGTTCTTCTGCGGTGGAATAAAAAGTCCGGGGTTCGGATCATACATTCCGCTCCTGTTGATAAAATATTGACACATAATAAACGCCTCACTGGTGTTCTTTCTCAAGGCAAGGAAATCCCCTGTGATGCCGTTATTCTTGCTACGGGAGGGGTCTCCTATCCTGCGACAGGTTCAACCGGAGACGGCTACAGCCTTTCCGAATCCGCGGGGCATACAATAATCCCGGTCCGCCAGGCGCTTGTCCCGCTTGAAACATCGGGAGATGAAACAAAAAAAATGACTGGACTCAATCTTCGAAATGTCAAAACCCGAATGCTTATCAATGGTAGGAAAAAAAGAGAACAATTTGGTGAGATCGTCTTTACCGAATTCGGGATAACGGGACCTTCAATTCTTACACTGAGCGGTGCAGCAGTGGACAGCTTGCGCAACGGGCACAAAGTTACCTTTTCCATTGATCTCAAACCCGCCCTTGATGAAAAAAAACTTGATGAACGTCTTCAGCGCGACATTGCTTCGCGGGGCAGGGAGCAAATAAGCAGCTTTCTGCGTGGGCTGGTTCCTCGGAAAATGGTTCCTGTCTGCCTGAATTTCATTGATATACCTGTCGATCGCACTGCCTGCAATATCTCTGCAAAAGAACGTAAGCGCCTCAGGACCTGGCTCAAAGATTTCCGGCTGGAGGTAACTGGATACAGACCTTTCGCCGAAGCAATTATTACGGCAGGAGGAATAGATACCCGGGAGATTGACCCCAGGACAATGGAATCGAGGAAAACAAAGGGGCTCTTCATTGCAGGAGAGCTGCTTGATATTCAGGGTGACACAGGTGGATACAATCTGCAGACGGCATTTTCAACCGGCTGGCTGGCAGGACGAAGCGCCGCAAATAACTAAAACACCCACGCTTTACAGAGGAAAAGATTCAATGGTATTTCCGAAAATCCTTTATTAGGGTATTTGTCGGGGGTATTTGGGGTCGGACCAAGTTAACTTGTTGACATATCACTATTTATGTTCCATAAATAGGTGTTTTCAGGCCTTAGAACTTACATTTCGCTCTTTGAAAAAATATTTTTTGAATATAATCGCAAAATATACTGATAAACCAATTGGTAACGTTCAAAAGTTGGGGCAAACTCCTTTTTATGGTAACAACAAATGCCTTTTTCTTTCTGTTGAGATTT
>JAUWQS010000259.1 GCA_030610915.1 Pseudomonadota bacterium
GCTTCCGGCAGTATTCAATCTCACTTTCCGTAAACACCCTGCCGGTAAATTTCTCTCCCCACCTTTTCAGGATATTTTCTATCCTTTGAACCTCAACAAGATCTATCCCTACGCCGCATATCATTCTGAGACCTTTGCGGAATATCCTCCGACAATAGCATCGGCTGTCTCTGCCACCTGTTTCATTATCTTCACATCGTGAACTCTCACGATGTTTGCTCCATTCATTATTGCGGCTGTAATGGTTGCCGCAGTTCCGGCTGTGCGCATACCGGGAACTTCCTCACCGGTTATTTTTCCTATGAAGGCTTTTCGCGATGTCCCCACGAGGATCGGTCTTCCCAGCGCCTTGAATTCTCTCAAATATTTTAACAGCTTAACGTTGTCTCCCGCCGTTTTGCCGAATCCAATTCCGGGATCGATAATGATGTTTCCGATATCGATTCCGTATGCGAGCGCCCTGTCTATCCTGTTTCTCAGGAACTCAATAATCTCTCCCCTGAGTGACTGGTAGGTCAGATCGCCCTCCTGCATGTTTTCAGGAACGCCCCTCATGTGCATCAGGATGACCGGAGTCCCGCAATTTGCCGCAACTTCCGGCATCCTCTCATCAAATCTCATGGCGCTTATATCGTTGATGATCTCTGCCCCTGATTCCACGGCTGTACGGGCCACATCCGCCTTTGTGGTGTCTATGGAAATCGGAACTGAGACTCTCTTTATCAGTCCTTCCACGACGGGGATAACCCTGTCTAATTCCTCCTCTGAAGAGACGGGGAGAGAACCCGGTCTTGAAGATTCCCCGCCTACATCCAGAATATCCGCCCCATCTTTTGCCATTTGTACACCATGATCCACGGCCTCACCGGCATTTCTGAAAAGCCCCCCATCGGAGAAAGAGTCCGGAGTAACGTTTATTGCCCCCATGATCAATGTGCGATCACCAATGGAAATCTCTCTCATGGGAGTCCTTAGGGTGAATGAATCCCTTGACATATTCTCAAAGAGTTTCCTGATGTCATCTCCTGTCCGGCTTAGTCCAAATGGCTGGGATGATATTTTATCGGCAAATCTCTTTATCTGCTTGGTGGTTCCGATAATAATGGCATCGGTTTTGTCGATACTGCAGCCGACAGAACCGCTGGCAACGGCTGCATCACCGCCGATTGCGAGCATTTCCTGTTTCATTATGTTTGCCACCTTGCATTCAACATCCTCGATCAGGATGTTGGCATTTATCATCTTGGGCGCCATTGCCTCAATTCCATGCAGATCCGCGCCGACTTTTTTCAACTCTTCTATAGCCTCGGGAAGCGATGTCAGATGGAGATATCTCAAGTTAAATCCTCCTTATTCAGTGTTCAGTGTTCAGTGTTCAGTATTGATAGCTTTGAACCTTTGAACTCTTTCATCGTTCCCAAATTTCTAATTTCCAATTTCAAGTCGTGAACGGCTACTTTTCTTCAAGGTCTTCAGCTTTTTTCCCTATTATTTCATCCAGCTCTTCAGCATTCATGACCTCTTTTTCGAGAAGGGCATTTGCAATCTTGTGAAGAGTATCTATGTTGTCGGTCAAGATCTTTTTGGCTTTCTCATAATTACCAGTCACGATCCCTGTGACTTCTTTGTCTATCTTTTCTGCGGTATCTTCGCTGTAGTCCTTATGCGTTGCAAATTCCCGACCAAGGAATATCTGTTCTTCTCTTTTCCCATAGCTCAAAGGTCCCATCTCGTCACTCATACCCCATTGACAAACCATCTTTCTGGCAATATCGGTCGCACGTTCTATGTCATTGCCTGCGCCGGTGGTAAATTCATCGAAAATCAGATATTCGGCTGCCCTGCCTCCCAGGAGAATGGCAATGTTGTTCAAGAGATATTTCTTGGGATATGTATGTTTTTCATCTATCGGCAACTGCTGGGTCAGGCCTAATGCCATTCCTCTCGGGATAATGGTAATCTTATGTATCGGGTCGGTTCCGGGCAGCAGCCTTGCCACCAGGGCATGCCCCGATTCATGGTAGGATGTGGTCTTCTTTTCTTCGTCGCTTATGACCATGCTCTTTCTCTCTGTGCCCATCATCACCTTATCCTTGGCATACTCGAAATCACTCATGCCGACCTTGTCTTTGTTAGATCCTGCCGCAAAGAGAGCCGCTTCATTAATGAGATTTTCAATATCGGCCCCTGAGAATCCTGGTGTGCCTCTGGCAATAATCGATAAAACAACATCATCTGCAAGTGGAACTTTCTTTACATGAACGGCCAGTATCTTTTCTCTGCCTCTTATATCGGGAAGAGCGACCACCACCTGTCTGTCAAACCTCCCGGGCCTCAGCAGGGCTGGATCAAGAACATCCGGCCGGTTGGTCGCGGACACAAGAATCACCCCTTCATTGGACTCAAATCCGTCCATCTCCACCAGTAACTGGTTTAACGTCTGTTCCCTTTCATCATGCCCGCCGCCCAGTCCGGCGCCTCTGTGTCTGCCCACGGCGTCGAGCTCGTCGATAAATATAATACAGGGGGCATTTTTTTTGCCCTGGTTAAAGAGATCCCTCACACGTGATGCCCCAACTCCCACAAACATTTCCACAAAATCGGATCCGCTTATGCTGAGAAACGGGACCTCCGCCTCGCCGGCGATTGCCCTGGCCAGCAGTGTTTTTCCGGTGCCGGGCGGTCCTATGAGGAGTACCCCCTTTGGTATTCTGCCTCCAAGTCTCGTGAATTTCCTCGGATCCTTCAGGAAATCTATAATCTCTTCAAGCTCTGCCTTGGCCTCGTCAATCCCGGCAACATCTTCAAAGGTCACTTTCTTCGATTTGTCCGTCATAAGCCGCGCCCTGCTTTTACCGAAGGACATGGCTTTCCCCCCTCCCGCCTGCATCTGCCTCATGAAAAATATCCATATACCGATGAGTAGAAGCATGGGAAACCACGATATGAGAATGGTCATATACCATGGTGATTCCCCTGCAGGTTTAACGGCAATCCTCACTTTTTTTTCCTTTAAAAGAGAAACGAGTTCCGCATCCCTGGGGGCGTAAGTCTTGAAACTTCTTCCATCTATCAATTTACCAGTAACTTTCTCACCCTGAATGGTGACCTCCATAACCTGACCTCTTTCGATATGGCCGATAAAATCACTGTAGACAATGGTTTCCATTGCCTGTTGCGGCTGGTTGAAAAGATGAAACAGAAGCACAAATATAAGACTGATTACCAGCCAGAGCGCTATATTTTTCTGCAATGGATTCAATACGTTTTCTCCTTTATAAAAAGTTGATATTTTAATTTTTCTAATATCTGACTTTATATCTTTTTTTGATTATAATAACAATACTTGCATAATTCCAGAATTTACTTATCGGCATTATGGCGTCTGGATCAATACCGTAGTTACTGAGGGAATATTGAGTTATGCTCCTTGATATAAACGTAATAGCTCAATAAACAGGGGCAAACTCCGGTATGTAAAAGTGATTGTGAATCTTAGCCATTCACGACTTGAAATTGGAAATTAGAAATTGGGGAGAGATGAAACGAATTTACGAGTTGACAGGCTTCGGCGTGAGCTCAGTCGCGCAGTACAAAAGCATGAAGGCTGAATTTCCAATTTCTAATTTCTAATTTCAATGTTCGGTGAA
>JAUWQS010000513.1 GCA_030610915.1 Pseudomonadota bacterium
ATAACCTTTGAATTCGAGATATCTCATAATAACATCGGAAACCACAAAACGACGGTAACTCCCGATGTGTGGCGTCTCATGGACTGTCGCGTCGCATGAATACATAAGAATTTCTTCAGGATTTATCGGGCTGAAGAATTCCTTTTGCCTGGTTAGTGTGTTGTACAAACGCAGTGTTGATTTTTCTCTGTCGGCAAAAAGCTCAGTGCTGAGATACCTCTCTCCGCTGTCGGGGAAGATCACCACGACGAGACCATCCTTCATCTCTTTTGCCTTCTCCATGGCCACATACATAGCGGCTCCCGAACTCATCCCCACCAGGAGCCCCTCTTCCCGGGCAAGCCTTCTGGCCATCTCAAAGGCATCCTCATCCAGGATATTCACCTTCTCATCGAGACGGCTTCTATCAAAAATCTCCGGTCGATAGGACTCTTTCATGTTCTTCAATCCCTGTATCTTATGGCGCAGATAAGGCTCAACCCCTACTATCTTTATATCCGGATTATACTCCTTGAGCCGTCTGGAAATCCCCATGGCGGTGCCCGATGTTCCCAATGTTGCGACCACCATGGTTACCTTACCACCGGTCTGCCGCCAGATTTCCTCTGCTGTGCCATGATAATGAGCCGACACATTGTCCTCATTATTAAACTGATCCGTGCAGAAATATTTCCCGGGGTTTTCACGCACCAGATTATAGGCCACCTCTATTGCGCCATCTGTGCCGAGGTTGGCCGGAGTGATATATAACTCTGCGCCCATTGCCCTTAATATCTTTTTTCTCTCTTCGCTGGCAGACTCCGGCATGGTCAGAAATAACCTGTACCCTTTGGCCGCAGCAACAAGAGCAAGGCCGATACCTGTATTTCCACTGGTAGCCTCTAAGATTATTTTATCCTTTGCAAGTTCTCCTCTCTCTTCAGCTCTTTCAATCATATGAAGGGCAATCCTGTCCTTTATGGACCCTCCGGGATTGGAGCTCTCCAGCTTGGCAAAAATCTTCACCCTCTTATTTGGATTCAATCTGCGGATCTCCACAATAGGAGTATTCCCTATCAAATCCAGGATATTTTTATAACTGTCCTGCATAGAACCCCACCTGCAAAAAAAGGGTCACACTACCGACCCTTTGATCTAACTCAGGTTGTTTAGGCTGAAGGCCGATAATCTAACTATCAAATTTCGGCACAGGAATCTTTGTAAACTGAACCCCTTCTCTTTTCAGCGCTTCCTCTTCATCGCTGGTTGTTGTCCCCTTTATATTCCTCCTGTCCTCTTCCCCATTATGTATTTTCAAGGCCGCTTCGGCAAACTTATCTCCCACGTCATCAAAGTTTTTATCGAGATATTTATGAAATAACTGAAGCGCCTTCATTGGAGAAAGATCTCTTAAGTCTCTTTCTCTCGACTCACCGACATCCTTTCCTTTTATAGATACAGTTGGGAAAATCATCTCTATCTCAGAGCTCTCACATATGGGACAGGTAATCAACTTCTGAGATCTCTGATCTTCAAAAGCCGTTCTACATTTAAACCATCCTTCAAATTTGTGACCTTTTTCACATTTGAGATCGTAAACTATCACT